>NZ_CP141643.1:2100000-2349779 GCF_038452275.1 Corynebacterium sp. BD556 | reverse complement strand
ATGCCAAGGGTTTGAGCTGCGTCCTCGACCGGATAACTAGGTGGGAAGCGCCCGTCGAAACGTCGCACAACCATTCCTGCAACCCCATTGGAGTCGTGCACGATCGACGCATCGCCCACAGTCTTCTTCGCCATCGACATCGTGCGAAAGGCCTGCAAGCAGGTAAATACGTCTTTCACCAGCCCGGGGTATTCGGGCGAAAAAGAGCTTGACAAAGGCCTCCCCCGCCAACGCGCACCGCGATGGTGCGCGCCGAAGCTTTATCCTCTACCCCCGCCAGCGCGTGCGGGTCACCACTTCCAGCCTCTGCGAGCACACCAGAAAAATCGAGACCATCGCCCCGAGGTCAAGGCTTCCAGGCACCACGCTAAGCGCCTCTCCTTTTGCCAAAACGGATTCATCTCCCACAGTGTTTTCCCCATGGCAAGCAGCAGGCCAAGGTCATCGGCGGCGGAGCCCTCGATGGACTTACTCAGTGCGCTGAGACTTTACCCCTCGGGAAGATGGCCGGCAAAAATGGTGGAATCTGGCGCGGCGGAAGATTCAAGGGATGAGGACTCTTTGGAAGCGTCGTCGCAACCGCGGGCATGACAGACTGCACATACTCAAGCCGGTATCGGAAAACCGTTCCCGCTTGATCGCGGTCAATCGTGGCCGCAAGACTAACTCGTACCCACACATAAGCGGTCGTTTTTGTAGTCATTCTTGCGGCTGTCCTCGCAGCGTCTCGGGCACGTGACTGCGCGCCACAAATTCTCATCCGATAACACTCAACACGCGCACGGCTTAATCTAACTGAGCAGTCTGCTTGCCCGCCTCGATTGCTCGAACTGCGTGCTCTGCCACCTGTGCAAGATCCGCAAGATTTTCTTGGGTCAAGTTCAGCTCCCGGCGTCGGGTTCGCACTGCCTTGCCCCGGTTGAGCAACTCCTTTTCCTTCCCTCACCGGCCATACAATCCGGCACGATCATGCCGGTTTACCTAACTAGACACAGTGGAAATCTCGGTTTCGATCATTTCCGGCACGAACGTGCCCGTTTCCGCCAGCCATCCCCGCCAGACCATGGATCTACACCACATCCCGCACGAACGTACCTACCGCCTCCAAGACTACGGCTACGCGACATCCCCCGTTTTCGCGGTTTGCTGCCGCACCATACACGGCGCGCCACACCCACCCGCGTTTCTTCCTCAGCCTGGAGCTAAGCCGTCAAGACAACTCGTGGCAAACCACGCGAACAGCCGATTCAAACATAGAGCGTTTGACCCCGACCAGAAACTCAATAAGGCACAAACCGGAGCCCAAAACACTTATCCCCAAGAAACTGAAACGTTTCCATTTCTTAACCGATGTAGCCCTATGGCGCGCCTGCGGGCTTTCAAGTTATGCGCCGAAGAAATTGGCAGACCACTAAACTGAGGCGTTATGAGTTCATCGAAACCGGATCTAACCACCACTGCGGGCCGTCTCCAGGATTTGCGCAACCGCCTGGAGGAGGCTCAGGCTCCGGTCGGCCCTGATGCCATCGAGGCGGTCCACACTGCAGGTGAGACCACCGCACGCGAGCGCGTGCTCGCCCTGCTCGATGAGGGCTCTTTCGTCGAGACCGACGCTCTAGCGCGCCACAACGTCGAGGCGTACAAGATGGACCGCACACGTCCAGCCACCGACGGTGTCATCACCGGCTACGGGCACATCGAAGGCCGCCGCGTCTGCGTATTCTCTCAGGACACCACCGTATTCGACGGAGCTGTCGGCGAGGTTTACGCCGAGAAAATCCTCAAACTCTACGAATTGGCCATCAAAACAGGTGTGCCATTGGTGGGAATCTACGACTCGGTCGGGCCGCGCTGGCAAGAAGGTATAGTCACTGCCGCGCTGCAGGCGAAAATCCTGCGTGCTGCCACTACCGCTTCGGGTTTGATCCCGCAGATCGCAGTCGTCGCGGGCACGACCGCCGGACTGTCCGCGGTGACGGTCCCCCTGTCGGACATCGTGGTTGTAGCCCAGGGCGCCTCCGTACAGACCGGGCCTGCCCATCTGCGTGCCGCCACATCTGTGGAGGCCGTCGCCGCCGCCCGCGAGGTCCTCTCCTTCCTGCCGGAAAATAACCGTGCGGGTTCCCCCATCGCCTCGGCTGGCGCTGCCGCCAACGTCGACCTGAACACCTTTATGCCCGACGACGATGCCGCCACCTATGAGGTCCGCGACATCATCACCGCGATTACCGACGGCGGCCTTTTCGAGCTCAGCGCGGACTACGCCGACAACATCGTCACCGGCTTCGCCCACATCTCGGGGCGCGCAGTGGGGATTGTGGCCAACCAGCCCTTATCACTGGACGGGCAGATAACTGCTGTGGCGGCGCGCAAGGCGGCGCGTTTTATCCGCACGTGCGACGCTTTCAACATGCCGGTGGTCACACTTGTCGATTCCCCCGGTTTCCTCCCCGCCGACGATGAGGTGGTCAGCGGAGCCTCCACGTTGGCCTACGCCTATGCGGAAGCCCAGGTGGGAACGGTAACCGTGGTAACCCACAAGGCTTTCGGTTCGTCCTACGCCATCATGGGCTCGAAGTACCTCGGTGCCGATCTAGTCTTTGCGTGGCCGACCGCACAAATCGCGCTCGCCAGCGCCGCCAGCGCCGCCACCGCCCTGAACACCGACGCGGAAACCTACGCAGCCGAAAACCTCAACCCGTATATCGCCACTGAACGCGGTTTGGTCGACTCGGTTATCGAACCGTCCCACACACGCACCCAAGTTCTCGAGGCCTTGCGGCTCTTGGAGCGTAAAGTGGTCTATCCGCCCGCGAAAAAGCATGGCAACATTCCGCTGTAGAAGGAGAAACGACACATGACTGCCTCACCTGACCTGAAGGAAACAGCGCCGCTTTTCACCGTTGTCAAAGGAAACCCCACCGATGATGAACTCGCCGCGCTAACTGCGGTTTTCGCTGAGCTCCAGGCCGCTGCCGCACTTGACGCTGGGAAGACGCAGCGCAACCTGTGGGGCGAGCCCTCCCCGCTGCGCCACCCAGATGTGTTCAATCCGAGCGCGTTTTCCAACGTCACGTATTTCTAGCTTTGAGATGAAACTGGTTCTCGCCTCCCAGTCACCTTCGCGGCGCATGTTGCTCGAACGCGCCGGGGTGAACCCGCTGCTGCGCCCTGCTGAAATTGACGAGGAAGCGCTAATCCGCGCCCTGCCCCATTCTTCCCCCGCCGACACGGTTGCCACGCTCGCCCGCGCCAAAGCCGAAAAAATCGCGGGTGATTTCCCCACAGATGTCACCGTCGGCGGCGATTCCATGCTGCTTTTAGGTGGCACCCTCCAAGGCAAACCGCACACCGTCGAGGCCACCATCGCCCGGTGGAAAGCACAGCGCGGGCGCACTGCGGAGTTGCTCACCGGCCACGCCGTGCACTACCGCGGCCAGTGGTACAGCGACACCGTTGCCACCACGATCCACTTCGGGCAGGTCTCGGACGCCGACATCGAGGCCTACGCGTTTTCCGGCGAGCCACTCGAGTGCGCAGGGGCGTTTACCTTAGAGGCGCTGGGGAGCTGGTTCATTGATTCCATCGACGGCGACGCCACGAGTGTGATCGGCCTGTCAATGCCGCTTTTGCGCCGCGCCCTCTACCAGTTCGGCCTGGACGTCTCTTCTTTCTGGGATTAACTAGGGTGGGAGCCATGAAGATAAATGACATGCTTGCTCCCCCGCCTGTTCACCTGCCGCAAGACCCGGCCCAGGGAGCGGATCTGCTTTCGGAGGACACCGCGCTGGCACACCCCGACTCCCCCGCCGTGTGGGCGGCCCGGGCCGAGCGCGAACTCGACGGCGGTGACACCATCGTCGCCTACGCCTACGCCCGCACCGGCTACCACCGCTCCCTCGATCGTCTGCGGGCCAACGGCTGGAAGGGCTGGGGGCCCGTGCCCGCCAGCCATGAACCGAACCAGCCTGTGCTCAAAGCCATCGCCATGCTGGCGTTGGCTTCCAAGAAAATTGGCGATACTGCCGAATACGACCGCTGCCGCCAAATGCTTTCCGACGCAGACCCGGAAAGCGTGGGAAGACTGCTCGATTAAGCAGCCGCTTTCTCGATGCGCTTGATGGCTTCTTCGGCCACAAGCTCCTGGATACCCATGTCGAGCTCGGAGGTAAAGCCCACGCAAGAGCAGTTGATCTCGCCGAGCACGTAGGTATCTTCGCCTGTCTCGTCGTCGTCGGCAAGCATGAAGTCCGCAGTCCAAATCAGCGGAATGTTATCGCCACCAAGGTTTTCGGCGATAACGGGGCGGGCGTCAGCGAACATATCGATGAGTTCCTGCCACTCCTCCGGCTTGTTGTAGGTGTACTTCGCGCCGGAAAACAGGGTGGCGGAAAAAGCGTCGCCGCCCTCAGCAGGCTTCTTGTGGACCACGAAAACCGGGTGTGGGCCGACGAGCAGGATACGGATCTCACCCTCGGTGATGCGGGGCATAAAGCGCATGTCCACGAGCATCCCGTTGTCGCCCACGATGTACTGGTCGCAGAAATCCATGAACTCACCGAGCTGGCGAGTCTCGGTGTGGTTGTCCACAGCCTCCGTGCAGCGCAACTTGGTATCCAGCGGCAGCGCGGTGCCCGGCACCACGTTGGCGGCATCCTCATCGTCGGCGAGGCGCACGCGCCAGATGCCGGAACCGGTGGAGCCACGGTTTTGCTTCAGCACGCGCTCACCGTAGGACAGGGAGGTCGGGAAAGTGTTGTGGAAGGTATCCACGTCGTAGTAGGCGGCGGTGTCGGAAGGCACAAGGTTGGTGTCTTTGAGTTTGACCAGGGCATCTTTGGCGCCGTAGGCCATCATCTCACCTGGGGTGGACATACCCACAAGCCCCGCGACGGACAGGCTGGTCAAAAGCTGGAAGTAGCCCTGCTCCCCACCTGGGATGTTGCCCGGGTTGACGCGGGAGATGTAGCCGTCGAAGTTTTCGGTGACGTATTTATAGATGTCTTCGCTCCACTCGGGACGGTAATAAACAACCTCCGAGTGCCAACCTTTGGCTTTGATCGCGTCGACGATCGGCATGGTGTCTTTGCGGTGGCCGTCGAAGTACTTATCGGAGCCGCCTTCGACTTCAAAGACAACAATTGCTTTTTTCATGTGGGCTTCCCTTTCAGCCGCTTTTAGCATTTCCACCTCCAGAATATGCCCGTCTGCCAGGTCCCGCTCAGCAAGTGTCCAAGTTCACAAGCAGGGGGTTTCGCTGGCAATGGGGCGTCGACAAGCGAGAGCGAAGGTAAGGTTGGGCGGGTAGAGAAAAAGCACCCGTAAGGACAGGTAGATCATGGGAATCGAGCACGATCCGCACCCGCTATTTCAGGAATTCGCGCACCCGGAGAAGTTTGTCTCCGCGGCGTGGCTGTCGGCCCGGCTCGGGGTGGATGGCCTGCGGGTGGTCGAAAGTGACGAGGACGCATTTCTCTACGACATCGGCCACATTCCCGGCGCCGTGCGTATCGACTGGTTGCGCGACCTCAACGACCCCGTGTGCCGCGACTTCATTGACGGGCAAGCCTTCGCCGAGCTGATGAGCTCCCGGGGCATCTCCCGCGACGATACCGTCGTGATCTACGGTGACCGCTCAAACTGGTGGGCCGCCTACACAGCTTGGGTCTTCGAGTTGTTCGGCCATCCAGATGTAAGGCTTCTCGACGGCGGCCGCGACGCCTGGATGGGCGAAGAACGCGATACCTCCTACGCGGTGCCGGACTACCCACGCACCAACTACCCTGTGGTCGATAGGCAAGACACACCGTTTCGTTGCTTCGCTACCGAACTCATCAATGAGCGCCCCGAGCAGCTTATCGACGCCCGCTCCGAAGACTCCTACGCCGGAGTGCCGCTACACACCGGCGCCGGCAAAGCCCCCGGATTCCTGCGCCACGGCCACATCCCGGGCGCGATAAACATTCCGTGGGGCAACGCGGTCCACCCCAACGCCCGATTCAAGACCCGCCCCGAAATCGAAGCCGTCTACGCCGACTTAGACCCTGCGCAACGCACCGTGACTTACTGCGAGCTGGGCGAAAGCTCAGCACATTCTTGGTACGTGCTCAAACACGTCCTCGGGTTCAAGGAGGTCGCGCTTTACGACGGCTCTTGGGCAGAGTGGGGAAATATGGTGCGCGTCCCCGTCGAAAAGTCCCACACCGAACCTACGCAATAGTAAGTTAGTGAGGCAAATGTCTTCCGCCGCATGCGTGGGGCGGTAACATTGACCCCTACATTTCAGATATTTTTAGCTGAACCTAACAAGTGTCGACCAGACGGGATTACTGCGTGTCTACTTTGACGAAGGTACTGATTGCCAACCGTGGCGAGATCGCGGTCCGCATTATCCGCGCCACCAAAGATGCCGGATTGGCGTCGGTGGCCGTGTACGCGGAGCCTGATTCTTCCTCGCCGTTTGTGGAGATGGCAGACGAAAGCTTCGCCCTCGGGGGCTCCACCGCCGCCGAGTCCTACCTTGACATCGACAAAATCCTCAAAGCTGCCGCCGACTCCGGCGCCGATGCCGTCCACCCGGGCTACGGATTCCTGGCGGAAAACGCCGAGTTTGCCCGCCGCGTCATCGCCGCCGGACTGACCTGGATCGGGCCGCCGCCGGAAGCCATCGAGGCCCTCGGCGATAAAGTCACCGCCCGCCACATCGCCGAAAAGGTCAAGGCCCCGATGGCTCCAGGCACGAAAGACCCTGTCGCTGATGCTGATGAAGTCCTCGCTTTCGCCGACGAACACGGACTGCCAGTGGCCATCAAAGCAGCCTTCGGCGGCGGTGGGCGCGGCATGAAAGTTGCCTACACCCGCGAGGAGATCCCGGAGCTTTTCGAATCCGCCACCCGCGAAGCCATCGCCGCTTTCGGTCGCGGCGAGTGCTTCGTCGAGCGCTACCTGGACAAGGCACGCCACGTCGAGGCCCAGGTACTTGCCGACCAGCACGGCAATGTCGTCGTCGCCGGAACCCGCGACTGCTCCTTGCAGCGCCGCTTCCAAAAACTCGTCGAGGAGGCCCCCGCCCCCTTCCTTACCGATGAGCAGCGCGAACGCATCCACTCCTCCGCCAAAGCGATCTGCAAAGAGGCCGGCTACTACGGCGCTGGCACCGTCGAGTATCTCGTCGCCTCTGACGGCCTGATCTCCTTTTTGGAGGTCAACACTCGCCTCCAGGTGGAGCACCCTGTCACCGAAGTCACCACTGGCATTGACTTGGTCCGCGAGCAGTTCCGCATCGCCCAGGGTGAGAAGCTGCGCTTTAGCGAGGATCCGGCACCACGAGGACATGCCTTCGAGTTTCGCATCAATGGCGAGGACGCGGGCTCAAACTTCATGCCTGCCCCCGGCACCATCACCGAGTACATCGAGCCCGCCGGCCCCGGCATCCGCATCGACTCCGGCGTGCGCGAAGGCTCCACCGTCGGCGGCCAATTTGACTCGATGCTTGCGAAGCTCATCGTGGTCGGTGAAAACCGCAACGAAGCCATTGAACGCTCCAAGCGCGCCCTTGCCGAGTACAAAGTCACAGGCCTGCCCACCGTCATCCCCTTCCACGAGGCCGTGCTTAACGACGCCGCCTTCACCGACTCCTTCGACGTCTACACCCGCTGGATCGAAGAAGCGTGGAACAACGAAATCCCCCCCTACACCGACGCTGCGGAAGTTGACGAGGAAAGCGAGACTCGCACCTTCGCTGTGGAAGTCAACGGCCGCCGCATTGAGGTAGCCCTGCCCTCCTCGCTGGTATTCGGCGGGCAAGGCCCACGCCGCAAGAAGAAGAAGCGCCGCTCCTCCGGCACCAAAGCCACCGCCTCCGGTGATGCCGTCGCAGCCCCCATGCAAGGCACGGTGATCAAGGTCAACGTCGCCGAGGGCGACGAAGTTGAAGAAGGCGACGTGCTGCTCGTCCTCGAGGCGATGAAAATGGAAAACCCCGTCAAAGCCCACAAGGCCGGTACCGTCACCGGACTCGCTGCCGAAGATGGCGGCCAAGTAAACAAGGGCGCTGTCCTCATGGAATTAAAGTAGCGTTAATCCGTCACCCGATCGGCTCTTGCCTACCCTTGGGTGCGGTAGGTGCGCAATCCGCACGGGGCCATAGTCCACCTGCGAACCGGCGACCCCGCAACGTGCACCACCAACATCTAGGCACTCGAAGAAGCACAACCTCACCTACGAATACACCCCCACCACAAAACTTCATCAAAGTGCAGATGCTTTTGAGACAACAACGGGTTGGGGCACTGAAATTGGCTAAGGCGATACCGACCCACATTCACATACGGGTCGGCATCGCCTTAGCAGTGGTGCGTGATTTGCCCTAACTAATCACAACCACCAAGTCACCGCCTTCAACCTTCGTGGCCTGAGTCAGTGCCACGCGCTCAATAGTGCCGGAGATCGGCGCCGAAATGGAGGCCTCCATCTTCATCGCCTCAATAATCGCGACTTGGTCACCTTCTTTCACCTCGTCGCCGGCCTTCACAGTGATGCTGACAACTCCGGCGAAAGGCGCAGCCACGTGGCCAGGGTTGGAAGTGTCAGCTTTTTCCACCTCAGCCACAGTCGACTCGGCGCTCTCATCGCGCACGAACAGCGGACGAACCTGACCGTTGACGGTCAGGATAACCTGTCGCATGCCCTTTTCGTCCGGATCGCCGATCGCCTCAAGGCGAACCACCAGCGGAGTCTTTTCCTCCTCGACCTCACCGTAGTAGATGAGTGTTTCCTCACCCTCAGACAGGCCGTAGAAGAAGGTCCGGTCCGAAAGCTGGTCGGTGATGCCGTAGGTGCGGCGGTGCTCCAAAAACTCCTCGTACTGCTTCGGAAAGAGCAGCCTGTCCAACGCGGCGCGCCGCGCCTTACTGTCGTCTCCTGTCAGATCACCCTCAAGCTCTGCAGGTACACCGACGGTGTGATCCACCGGGGCACGGTCCTGCAAAGCCTTCTCACGCAAGGCAGGCCAGCCACCAGGAGGCGTACCGAGCTCCCCTTGCAAAAACCCGATGACAGATTCAGGAATGTCATACTTACGCGGGTTTTCCGCAAACTCATGCGGATCCACACCAGCGCCCACCAGATGCAGCGCGAGATCGCCCACCACCTTCGACGAAGGCGTCACCTTCGTCGGTCGGCCCAAAATCTCGTTGACAGCCGCATAGTAGTCCTCGATGAGCTCGAAGCGGTTTCCTAAACCAAGAGCGTTAGCCTGGGTACGCAGGTTCGACAACTGACCACCCGGGATTTCGTGCTTATACACCCGACCAGTCGGGCCCGGAATACCGGACTCGAACGGGGCGTAAACCTGACGCACTGCCTCCCAGTAGGGCTCGAGGTCGGAGACGGCCCGCAGGGACAAACCGGTGTCGCGCTCGGTGTTGGCAAAAGCCGCAACAAGCGCCGACATGGAGGGTTGGGAAGTGGTGCCGGCCAGCGGCGCGGAGGCGACATCGACAACGTCGGCGCCCGCGTGAGCGGCAGCGAAATAGGTGGCCAGTTGGCCACCGGCAGTGTCGTGGGTGTGCACATGCACCGGCAGGTCGAAACGCTCGCGCAGCGCGCTCACCAGCTTCGCGGCTGCTGCTGGGCGCATAAGGCCCGCCATATCTTTAATGGCCAGCACATGAGCGCCAGTCTCAACGATCTCCTCGGCCAACTTCAAGTAGTAGTCCAGGGTGTAGATGTCCTCGGCCGGATCCAGCAGGTTGCCGGAATACGCCATGGCAACCTCGGCGACTGTGGTGTTGGTTTCCAAAACAGCATCGATGGCGGGACGCATCTGAGAGACGTCGTTAAGCGCATCGAAGATGCGGAAGATGTCGATGCCGGACTTTGCTGCTTCCCCGACGAAAGCGCGCGTGACAGAATCTGGATACGGCGTATAGCCGACGGTGTTGCGGCCACGCAGAAGCATCTGCAAATTGACGTTGGGCAACGCCTCGCGGATCTCGTCGAGGCGCATCCACGGTGACTCGTGAAGAAAGCGCATGCCCACGTCATACGTGGCACCTCCCCACGCCTCCACAGAGGTGAGCTGCGGGGTCAAATGACCCACATGCTTCGCCGCCGCCACCAGGGTATTAGTGCGGATTCGGGTGGCCAGCAACGACTGGTGCGCGTCGCGGAAAGTAGTGTCGGTAACACCCAACGCGGTCTGGTTGCGAAGCTTCTCCGCCCACTTCTTCGGGCCGAGCTCCAAAAGTTCATCGCGCGAGCCGCGCGGCAGCTCTCCGTACTCCTCCTTCGGCAGTTTCTTCGACGGGCGGATGCTCGTGGGCAGCTCACCATTCGGGCGGTTGACCGTAACCGATGCCAAGTAGTCCAGGATACGACCGGCCTCGTCG
The DNA here is from genome assembly GCF_038452275.1 of Corynebacterium sp. BD556. Lineage (NCBI taxonomy): Bacteria > Bacillati > Actinomycetota > Actinomycetes > Mycobacteriales > Corynebacteriaceae > Corynebacterium > Corynebacterium mayonis. Next base: position 2,339,388 of record NZ_CP141643.1, on the reverse strand, counting down.
GCGGCGGTAGGAGCCTCCAACAGGTAGGGGTGCTCAGCAATGAAATTGGTATTGATGCGCTTGTGTCGGAAGTCAGGATCGGACAGCAAAGCGCGCAAGAATCCAATGTTGGTGGAGACACCATTGACGGCAAACTCGTTGAGGGCGCGCAGCGCACGATCCACCGCAACTTGGAAGTCCTTGCCGCGGCAGCTCATCTTCACCAGCAATGAATCGAAGTTCGGCGTGATCTCGGTACCCACGCCGACAGAACCGTCAAGTCGCACTCCCGCGCCGCCCGGCGACCTGTAGCCGGTGATCAGGCCGGAGTCCGGACGAAAACCGTTCGCCGGATCCTCGGTAGTGATGCGGCACTGCAGCGCAGCGCCCGTGGTGGAAATTTCCTCCTGGCGCAAACCAAGATCTTCCAGGGAGGCACCGGCGGCAATGAGAATCTGGGAACGAACGATGTCCACACCGGTGACTTCCTCGGTGATGGTGTGCTCCACCTGCACGCGCGGGTTCATCTCAATGAAAACGTGCTTGCCGTGTTCGTCGACAAGAAACTCGACAGTGCCGGCGCCTTCGTAGTTGATCTCACGGCAAAAACGCACCGCGTCCTCGCAGATACGCTGGCGCTGCTCCTCAGTGATGTGCTGCGCAGGGGCGATCTCCACGACCTTTTGGTGGCGGCGCTGCACTGAACAGTCACGCTCGTAGAGGTGGATCACGTTGCCTTTCGCATCAGCTAGGATCTGCACCTCAATGTGCTGCGGGTTGATCACCGCGCGCTCAATGTAGACCTGGGGATCGCCGAAAGCGGCTTCCGCTTCGCGGGAAGCTTCAGCAGCAAGCTTTTCGACGTCCTCCTGCCGCTCAATGAAACGCATCCCGCGGCCGCCACCACCCGCCACTGCCTTAACAAAGACGGGAAACTCAAACTCCTTGGCGTATTCCGCAAGAACCGCCGGGTCATCGGAAGGCTCAGAGTCTTTCAATACCGGCAGACCGGCCCGCTGCGCCGCGTGGACTGCCGCGGCCTTGTCGCCGGTCAAGTTTAAAGTCTCCGCAGTCGGACCGATAAACTTGATGCCCTTGTCCGTGGCCTTACGCGCCAGCTCCGCCTTTTCCGACAAGAATCCGTAGCCGGGGTAAATCGCGTCTGCACCGGCCTTAACGGCGGCGTTGATGATCTCATCGACGTCGAGGTAGGCGCGGACCGGCTGGCCCTCCTCCCCGATCTGGACCGCCTCGTCAGCGAACGGGCGGTGGAAGGAGTTGCGGTCCTCCCTCGGGTAGACAGCAACCGTCTTAGCGCCCGTCTCAAAAGCGGCACGGAATGCTCGCACCGCGATTTCGCCGCGGTTTGCTACAAGGATCTTGTTGAAGGAAGGCAGGTTGGTCACGGACAGGGTTCCTTTCAGGCAAACAGTTGCCTAGATTCTACTTCTTCTCCACGTGGCGCTCGTCCGGGCCGTTGTAGGCCGACAGCGGGCGGATGATAGTTGGGTTCTCGTACTGCTCGATGATATGAGCGGTCCAACCGGTCACACGCGCCATGACGAACAGCGGGGTGAAAAACTCCGTCTCGAAGCCGAGGATGTGGTACGCCGGACCGGAAGGGAAATCCAAGTTCGGCATGATCTTGATGGAGGTGTTCTCATACATGGTCTTCGCCATGATGTCGTACATCTCGACCCACTTCTCGGCACCTTTGTCGGCGTGATCTTTAGCCAACTGACGCAGGCAGGCTTCCATCGTCGGAACGCGAGAGTCGCCCTTCTTGTACACGCGGTGGCCGAACCCCATGACAAGTTCCTTGTTCTTGAGCTTGTTCAGGGTCCACTCCTCCACCTTCTCCGGCTCGCCAATCTCGGAGAGGTTGTGCATGACGAACTCGTTCGCGCCACCGTGCAGCGGGCCCTTCAAAGCGCCGATCGCGCCGGTGATGGCCGACCAAGCATCCGAATTAGTGGAGGTAATCACACGGGCAGTGAACGTAGAGGCGTTGAAGGAGTGCTCTGCGTAGAGGATCATCGACTTTTCAAAGGCGCGGATGTCCGACTCGATGGTGGCAGGGGAGCCCTCCGCGTCTCCGAACACCATCCACAGGAAGTTTTCAACGTAGCCTCGGTTCATGTCCGGCTCGATGTAGCCCTCGCCGCGGCGGCGGCGAATATCGAGGGCAACGATCGTCGGCAGCTTAGCCAAAAGCTGCATGCCTACCTCACGGATGTGGTCGGCGCTGGGGGTGAACTTCTCCTTGTCGCGCGCACCCAGGAAAGACACCGCGGTGCGCACAACGTCCATCGGATGGCAGTCGATGGGCATCGACTCGATGACCTTGATCAAATCAGCGTCGAGCGGACGGTGCTTGCGGGCCGCCTGTGAAAACTCGGCTTTCTCCTGTTCATTAGGCAGCTCACCATTCCACAGAAGCATCGTCACGTCCTCGAAGGGAACATGCTCCGCCAGTTCCTGCACCGGGTAGCCGCGGTACAGAAGGGAATTAGTTTCTGGGTTGACCTTGGAAACGGCGGTGTAGTCAGCGACAACGCCGTAGAGGCCCTTCCTTACTTCCTGCTCGGTCATTTTTCTCACTTCCTAAATTCCTGGGTGTAGGTGTCTACGGAGTAGGTAAACACCGATTGGTCGAATTGGTTGTACTCGTCGTAGCGAACGAGCTCGTAGAGGCGAGAACGGTGCTGCATCTTGTCCAGCCACGGCTCCTGAGTGCCGTTTTGCGCTAGGTCGCGCAGCATGTTCTCGGTCTGGCCCATCGCGGTACGGAAGGTGGTGACCGGCCAAATCACCGCGTTGTAGCCGAGTTCCTCCAGACGCGACGCCGACAACAAGTTGGTCTTGCCAAACTCCGTCATATTTGCCAGCAGCGGAATGTCCACTGCAGCGCGGAACTTCGCAAAATCTTCTTCGCTATAAAGCGCCTCGGTGAAGATGAGGTCAGCGCCTGCATCCGCGTAGGCTTTTGCCCGCTCGATCGCGTGGTCAATGCCTTCGATGCCGGCGGCGTCCGTGCGCGCGCAGATGACGAACTGCTCATCGGAGCGCTCGCGGACCGCGGCGGTAATGCGGCGCACCATCAAGTCGACCGGCACAACTTCCTTGCCGTCGAGGTGGCCGCAGCGCTTCGGGTTGACCTGATCCTCAAGGTGGAGTCCCGCGAGCCCGGCCGCTTCAAATTCGGAAACGGTGCGCGCTGCACTCATGGGTTCACCGAAGCCAGTGTCGGCGTCGACAAGCACAGGCAAATTAGTCACGCGCGCGATCTGGCGGGACCGATTGGCCACCTCAGTTAGCGTGGTCAGGCCGATGTCGGGAAGGCCAAGGTCGTTGGCGACAACCGCGCCGGAGACATAAACGCCCTCGAAGCCGCCGATGTCCTCGATCAACCTCGCCACGAGCGGGGAAAACGCCCCCGGCATCTTGGTAATGGTCGTCGAGTTGAGCGAATCGCGCAATGCTTTACGACGCTCAGTGACCGTCTTATCGGGTGTGAACATCTAGAAGATTCCCTCCGGGGTTGCAGGCGCCTTCGCAGCGGCCTCCTCAGTCACAACGATGTTCAGCTCGCGCAGATCCGTGAGGTTTTCGAGGTTCTCGGCGGCCGCCAGGAAGCGGTCTTGTTCCTCCGGGGCGACAATCCCTTCGGCGAGAGTGCGGAACTTGCGGATGTAGTCGGCGCGCTCGAAGGGGCGAGCGCCGAGCGGGTGGGCGTCAGCCACGGCCATCTCGTCTTCAATGACGGTGCCATCGGTGAAGGTGATAACGGCCTTGGCGCCGAAAGCCTTCTCCTTCGGATCCGTCGAGTGGTAACGGCGGGTCCACTCCGGGTCCTCCACCGTAGAAATCTTGTGCCACAGCTCCACAGTCTCCGGGCGGCCGGCGCGTTCCGGAGTGTAGGAATCCACGTGGTGCCAGGTGCCGTCCTCAAGCGCAACCGCGAACATATACATGATCGAGTGGTCCAAAGTCTCACGGGAGGCCTTCGGATCCATCTTCTGCGGGTCGTTCGCACCGGTGCCAATGACGTAGTGGGTGTGGTGCGAGGTGTGCAGCACAATAGACTCAATGTCCGTGGTGGACTTGCCGGCATCCGCGATGGTTTGCTTCATGCGGCGCGCCAGGTCGATCGGTGCCTGCGCCTGGTATTCCGCGGAGTGTTCCTTGGTGTACGTCTCCAGGATTGCGCGCTTTTCCTCACCCTCAGCCGGCAACGGCACGATGTAGGTGCGGTCCGGGGAGTGCAACATCCAGGCGATGACACCGTCTTCACCCTCCCAGATCGGGGCCGGAGCGCCCTCGCCACGCATAGCGCGGTCGACTGCCTCAATCGCCATCTTGCCGGCGAAAGCGGGCGCGGAGGCCTTCCACGAGGAAATCAAGCCCTTGCGGGACTGGCGGGTGGCGGTGGTGGTGTGCAGGGCCTGGCCGACAGCCTGGTAGATGGTCTCCACGTCCAGGTTCAACATGGTGCCGATACCCGCGGCCGCCGAGGGGCCAAGGTGGGCGACGTGGTCGATTTTGAACTCGTGCAAGCTGATGCCCTTGACCAGGTTCACCTGGATCTCATAGCCGGTGGCGATACCGCGGATCAAAGCCTTGCCATCGAGCCCCTTGTGCTGGGCTACGGCGAGGATTGGCGGAATGTTATCGCCTGGGTGCGAATACTCAGCGGCCAGGAAGGTGTCGTGGAAATCGAGCTCGCGGACGGCGGTGCCGTTGGCGAACGCGGCCCACTCGGCGGAGTAGTTGCCGTTGACGCCGAAGATCTGGGCACCTTTCTCACTGACCGGGTGGGCTTGGGCGATGACGCGAGCGGAGGTGACCGGCCCGCGGGCGTAGGAGGCGACAGCGACTGAGGCGTTGTCGATGATCCTGTTAATGATCATCTCCTTGGTATCTTCTGGAACCTCAACTGGGTCGGCGGCGACCTTCGCCACTTTGTAGGCGAGGTGTTCCTCGATGGGGAACTCCTCGGCTGAACGTCGGGTGCGTACTTCGTGGTTGATCATCAGACTCCTCACGTCGCGAAAGAAATGTTGCACCTCATATTAGGAAGCAACCTGTGCTCTGCGTCATGCACAACTCTTGTAAACTTTTGTGGAGTTAAATTACCTTTTATGCAAATCCTGCAAAATTGCAGTTCACCGGCAACGAAGGAGGAAACCGGAACGTGGCGAAGCATTACGCGGGGGGCAAAATGAGGGTGTTACGGGGGCAACACAACCTCACCCAGGTGCAAATGGCCAAGCGTCTGGGCATCTCCGCAAGCTACCTCAACCAACTCGAAAACGACCAACGCCCCCTGACAGTCTCTGTCCTCGTCGAGCTCTCCCGCAACTTCGGCATCGACCCAAGCTACTTCTCCGGCGACGATGAACGCCGCACCATCACCGAGTTGCGGGGCCTGCTCCCCCACGTCGGCGACGAAGTACTTACCGACGTAGCCACTCGCTACCCTTCTCTTGCAGAGGCAATCCTGGCCATCCCCTCCCCCCGCAACCCCTACGTTGAGGTGCGCTCCTTCTTCCAGGACAACCGCAACTACTTCCACGAACTCGACATCAACGCAGAGAAATTGGCGCAGCGCGCGCAGGCCAGGCAGCTCCGACTAACCAGCCTCGCCGCCACCTTCGACCAAGATCTCGGCTACTCGGTACGCTTCAACCAGTCCACAGACGGGCGCCGATCCGTAATCGTGCCCGCCGCGCGCGAGTTGCTACTAAGCTCCGGCATGACCGAGGCGCAGCAGTGCTTCGAGCTTGCCTACCACTACTGCTCCATGACGCAGGGCACGCTTCTCGACGCCCCCCTGCCTTCCGAACCCGCCCGCACACTCGCCCGCCACGGCCTATGCCAATACTTCGCCGCCGCGGTGACAATGCCCTACATGGAAATCCTCCAGGAAGCGGAACGCACCCGCTACGACATCGAAGTCATCTCCGCCCGCTTCGGCACCAGCTTCGAATCCACTTGTCAACGCCTGGGCACCCTGCAGCGACCTGGCGCCCAGGCAGTGCCTTTCTTCTTCATCAGGACCGACCGGGCAGGCAACATTTCAAAACGACAGTCCACCACCTCTTTCCCCTTCGCTGTGGCCGGCGGGACCTGCCCACTGTGGGTGGTGCACCGGGCCTTTGACACCCCGAACAGGGTCACGCGCCAGGTTTCGGTCATGCCAGACGCAAGCACCTACCTCTGGGTGGCACGCATGGTCCAAGGGCCAACCTCCGGATTTGGGGTACCCCGGCAAGAAAACGCCGTCGCGCTGGGGTGCGACTTAAGCCACGCCGGCCGACTTGTCTACGCCGACGGCCTAGACCTCTCCCCCGACTCAGCGACCCCCATCGGACCCGGCTGCGAAACCTGCCCCCGGAAAGAATGCCCGCAGCGCGCGTTCCCGGCGCTTTAGTCCAAGTCGGTCGTGGTCACCAGGCGGCGGGCCGCCTCGGTGATCGAGCCGGACAGCGACGGGTACACCGCCATCGACTCAGCCAACTGGTGGACGGTGAGATTGTTCGTCACGGCGATAACCAGCGACAAAATCAACTCGGAGGCAGTCGGGGCGACGATCACACCACCCAAAACCTGACCGGAACCCTTACGGGCGAAGATCTTGACAAAGCCGTGCCGAAGAGAGCGCATCTTCGCGCGCGGGTTCGTCGCCAAAGGCAGCTTGATGATGTCCGCATCAACCTCACCATTAATAATTTGATTCTCGGTCACGCCCACAGCCGCGATCTCCGGGCGGGTGAACACCGCGTTGCCGACAGTTTTCAAACGCATCGGCTCTACACCCTCTCCGAGAGCATGATGGATGGCGATGCGCCCCTGCATCGCCGCGACCGAAGCCAACGGCATCAAATCGGAACAGTCGCCCGCAGCGTAAATGCCCGGCACATTGGTGCGCGAGACGCGATCAACGTGGATGTGGCCAGAAGGAGTCGTCTCCACACCTGCACCCTCAAGGTTTAGGTCAGCGGTGTTCGGGATGGAACCGATAGACATCAGTGCGTGGCTGCCCTCGATCGTGCGGCCGTCTTTGGTAGTCACCACAACACCGTCACCGGTGTTGACCACGGACTCAGCGTAGGCGTTTTTGACCAAGGACACACCACGGTCAGCGAGCACGCTTTCAAGCACGTCGGCCGCGTCTGCGTCATCATGCGGCAGAATACGGCTACCGGAAGAAACCATCGTCACCTTCACACCCAACTCGGCGAAGGCAGAAACCATCTCCGCGCCCGTCACACCGGAACCAACCACAATGAGGTGCTCCGGCTGCTCAATCAAGTCATAGACCTGGCGCCAGTTCAAGATACGCTCTCCATCTGGCTCCGCCCCCTTGATCACGCGTGGGCTCGCACCAGTGCACACCAAAACCATATCCGCATCGAGGCGCTCAAAGCTGCCGTCCGGGAATGTCACCTTCACACTGTGGGTCGTGTGGCCGGTCTGCTGGGTTGAAAAGGCGGCCCGGCCCTTAATCTGCTTTACTCCGGTGCGATCAAGCTGCAGACGAATATCGCGGGATTGCTCGGAGGCGAGAGCCACGACACGGTTGTTGAGCGCTGAAAACAACAGACTTGCCTCACCGAGGCCATGGTTGAGGCCCATGTCGTCGGCTCGGCGCAGGTCAGTTTTGATGTTCGCACCAGAGATGAAACCCTTCGAGGGAACAACATCAAGGTTGATGCCGGAGCCGCCGATCGCCCGATCCTCCACCAACGTGATGTCTGCACCGAACTTGGAACCGATCAGGGCTGCCTCGTAACCGGCAGGTCCACCACCGATAATGATGATCTTCTTGGACACCTACGCTCGACTCCTTGGTAGAAAACGGGATTTAAGGAAATATCAAAAAACAGGTGCCAGTCTACAACTCGCCCCCATCCTCCGCGACAGCAGCGAAGTACTTGTCAATAGTCGTGGCGAACAACCGCACTCCCACCCCGATGGAACGCTCATCAACATTAAGGTCCCCCTGGTGCAGATCCTGTTTCGGCCCCTTGCCCGACCACGCGCCGAGACGCACCATCGAACCTGGCACATGCTCAAGATACCAGGAAAAATCCTCCCCTCCCGAGGATTGCTGCGCCGCAACCACAGCGTGCGGGTCAATGCTCCGGCCCGCGGCGACGATGAGCGAAGTCGCCACGTCGTCGTTAAGCACCGGTGGCACCCCACGCTGATAGTCAAGGGTGTAAGAACAACCCGTCGGCGCGATGATCTGGTCGATCATCTCCGTCAACTTAGTCTCCAGAGTGCGCCAGGTAGCGATGTCCGCGGTGCGCACCGTCCCCCGCAAAATGCCATGCTCGGGGATGGCATTGGCGGCAATGCCAGCTGCGACATTGCCAAAGACAACCAGCGTACCGGTGCGAGGGTCAACCCGGCGCGACATCAGCGCCGGCAATTGGGTGATCACAGCGCCCAGGGCGTAGACCACATCAGCAGTCATCTGTGGCCGCGAAGTGTGCCCGCCCGGCCCCTTGATTTCAAGGCTGATAATGTCGGCGGCCGAGGTGATCGCGCCTGCCCGCACACCGATCTGACCGACACGCAGGTGCGGCTCAACATGCAACGCATAGATCGCAGCAACATTATTTAACCCACCCCACTCGATGACGTCGACCGCGCCGGATCCCATCACTTCCTCGGCCGGCTGAAAAATCAGCCGAATACCGTGGTCAAGCTCATCTTGGATGCTGGCCAACGCGCAGGCAAGCGCCAACACGATCGTCGTGTGGATGTCGTGGCCGCAGGCATGAGACACCCCGGGCGTGTTGGACGCGTATTCGAGCCCGGTCAATTCGGGAACGCCCAAAGCGTCAATGTCCCCACGAAACGTAAGCCGCTCGCCCTCGCTGGGGCCAACATCAACGTAGAGGCCGGTGCCGGGAAAAGGCACGGGGGAAAGACCGTGGCCCTTGAGCACATCCGAAATGAACTTGGTTGTTTCCACCTCAAGGTTGGACAGTTCCGGGTGGGCGTGGAGGTGGCGGCGCCAGCCGATCACGATGTCGCGGTTTTCTTCAAGCCATGCGTTGACGGCTGCGGCTACACGCACGTTGGAACCTCCCAGGAACACGCCAATATCGGATTGTCTGTGGGAAAATACCTTAGCAACCAGCCTCGAAAGGGGGCGAAGTTTGCACCGGTCCCGACTGTAGGTAGGACTCGTGGAAGCGGGCCGTGTCGGCCTTTTCAACCGGCCACGGCACACCCAAAGATGGAAAGGCTTTCGGGTCGTCGCCGCAGTGTTTGGACACGTTGAGCCCACCAGAGGGCAAAAACACCGCCGGCGGGACGTGCAGGGCATGCGCAATCCGGTAAAGCGTAGACAGGGTCGGATCGGCGCTGCGGGCGCAGTTGTAGTGGTTGCGCTCAAGGTTGGAAATCAGGCTGCGTGAGATCCCGGAAAGCTCCGCGAGCCTGCGCTGGGAAACACCTCGCATTACACGGATTGTGCGCAGGCGCTGCGCGAGCACGTACCCGTAGCTCATCCAGAACGAATCCGGCAATGTGCCATTCATGAAAAATCTTCCCCCTTTTTTTCAGTTCCCCCCTTGTGCCCGCAGGCTACTACAAGTCGATATTGCGTGGGCCATAAAGACGGTCGCCTGCATCGCCAAGCCCCGGCACAATGTAGGCCTTGTCGTTGAGGGAGGGGTCGATAGTTGCAGTGACCAGTTTCATCGGTACGCCGAGAGAGCCAAGCTTGTCGACGCCCGGTTGAGCCGACACCATGCAAATGCAAGTGATCTGGTCGGCGCCGCGATCGCGCAGCAGCCTGATCGCGTGGACGAGAGAGCCGCCGGTGGCCAGCATCGGATCAACGAGAAACACCGGCCGGCCAGACAGGTCGTCAGGCAACGCTTCCAGGTAGGGCACCGGCTCGTGCGTCTGTTCGTCGCGAGCCAGGCCAATGAAACCCACCTGCGCATCCGGAATCATCGACAAAGCAGGGTCGATCATGCCAAGACCAGCGCGGATAACCGGCACGATGATAGGTGGCTGGGCAAGGCGGTAGCCACGGGCCGTACCGACGGGGGTGACGCAGTCGAAGGATTCCACCTCCAGCTCCCGAGACGCTTCGTAGATGAGCATGGCACCCAAATCCGCCAGGGCGGCACGGAAGGCGGCGTTGTTGCTGTGCACGTCGCGCATGATAGTCAAACGCGCCGCCGCCAGAGGGTGGTCAATGATGCGGATGTCCAAGGAGCCGTTGGTGAGGTTCGTGCTGTTCATGAGGTTCATGCTAATAATTTTCGGCGGTGGGGGAACCTTTGAGGGGCCGTAACAGTCCAATAGGTCCATGGAAACCTTCGCACTTGATCCAGGGGTCGTCGACAAGCTCACCGCGCAACTTCGCGACGACGCCTTTGCACTCTTGCCCGTTACCTGCCCACCCGTGCCCGCTGTTGGTCCCCTCGCCGCTTTCGCAGCCGCCTTCGGCGCCGCGGTCGCCGCGGTTAATGACCGAGCGGCGGCGCTGCAGCGAGAAGCGCAACGTTTGGCTGATGTCATGGACACCACCTCGACCGCCACGCAGCGCGTCGACACCGGCCTCAGCGGGGCCCTGGCGGTGCTGCGTCTATGATCTCTCCCGCCGCGGTCGCCTCAACGATCCTGTCGCACACTCCCCGCCCACTGCCCACACTGGAAGTTCCGCGCACCCCGATGCTTGGAGCCGCCGAGGAGCTCGCCCGGATCGTCGGCGCAGACCCCTCCTACATTCTCAACGCCACCGTCACCCTCGCCCAGGACAAAGACGCCCTTTCCGGTTCTTTCCACGCCGCCTCGGGCCTGGTCACCACAGCCGCAGCGGACCTTGCGCAGTTAACCACACATTTTCTTTCTCAGGCGAGCCTACTGACCCCGCTAACTTTCAACCCGCTGACCATGCCAGGGGCGCTGTCGCGACTGGGGGCGCTCGCCACAGAGACATTCTCTCGGGCCATGGCAGTATTGCGGCAGCTCGAAGCCGACCTCGCACCCCACGTTGAAAGGCTGCTCACGCTCGTAAACACACCGTGCGTCCAGCCCGGCACAACTTCGCAAGAACTGCACATGCTGGCCGCCGCGGAGACCAACACTTTCCAAGCAGAGCCGACAAATGACAATGACACCGAGGCAGGCTCAGCGGCGGGGCGCGCCGCTGTAGAAGCGGCGAAGTCACAGATCGGCACCCCCTACGTGTGGGGCGGCACCGGCCCCGGAGGTTTCGACTGCTCAGGATTAACGTCGTGGGCCTACCGGCAGGCCGGGGTGGAACTGCCGCGCATGGCACACCAACAGGCCACCGGTCGCCAGGTGTCCTTCGAAGAATTGCAGCCCGGCGACCTGGCTGTCTGGGAGGGCCACGTAGCTATGTACGCGGGCGACGGCATGTACATCGAAGCTGGCAACCCGGTCCAACTCAGCCCGGTTCGCACCGATAACATCGGCATGGCCTTCCACGGCTTCTGGCGTCCGACTGGCTAGCCGGAAGCGTTTAGTAAAATCACCTTTTATGAGCACCCGCGCAATTATTCCCGTCAAGATCGCCCTGAACCGCGGCGACTTTTACACCCTGTGGGCACCGGCCTGGAAGGAACACGGTACCGAATGGCAGGCGTTTTTGGGCGACGAAGAATCAATCCTCGTCTTTAAATCCCCCGAGCAGCTTCTGGCATATATTGAATCCACACCGCGCCACGATCTGACGGACCACCCCAAGTGGGATGCTTTCGAGCAGTCCGGCGCTGACCGCGTCGTGCCCGCTGACGAGCATTATTTCGACATCGTGGGGGCACCTGAGTTCCTGGCGGGCCGCGCCTCTTACGCCAACGTCTCCTCGTTGAGCAAGGTTTTCCACATCGCCCGATCCCTAAGCGCCGTCTCCTCTGCGGAGCAGGCGCAGATCTTCTTCGCTTCCCACTCCATCCTGAACAACGTCTCCCGCGGATCCGAACACTACGCGGGCGAAAACGGCTCCAGCGAGTGGTCCGGTGTGGGCCGCGTTGTCCTGGCCAACTGGGACGCTGTAGTCGAGTCCCTCGACCAATCCGTTCGCCTCGCTCCCGCCCAAGATGAGGCCGCGGTCAACGACGCCGCGGCCCGCATCGCCGCGGCCCGTGCGGAGCGCGAAAAGCAAACCAAGCTCGAAGCTGAAAAACGTGAGCAATCTACCGCAACCGCCGACCCTTACGACAATTCCGTGTGGGCCCGCGCCGGAATCGACCCGGTGCGCGTGACCCTCCAGGGCACAACCGTCTACACTCTGCGTACCTACCTGGGATCTTCCCCGGTTTTTCTCGGCAGGTATGGCGAGATCTACACCTTCCCTTCCTCAAAGCATCTGTCGCGGTGGATGGTGGAAAACGATGACCACGACCTCGCCTCGGTGTCCACCTGGCCGGATCTGGTCAACGCGGCCAACTCCGGCGATCTGAAAGTGGAAGTCCACGCGGACAACTCCTATTCTTTCAACGGCCTAGCCGAGGACATTGCGAAAGGCCCCGACGCCGTTGACACCGCCCAAATGTCGAAGGCCTACGAGCTGCTTGCCGACGCCGCCGACTGGGCCAACGACGATTCCCTGAACTCTTTCTTGTTGGCCAACCCCCGTATGCAGGATTACCTGGCCTACATGATGGGCTCCACCGAAGCCGCCGGCTACGTACCTTCTGCCCCCTTCGATGACAAGGCGCAGGCCTGGAGGGACATGGAAGACCAACTTGTCAAACGCTTCTCCAAGTTTTAGCCCTCCCCTTGTTTTACAAGGCGGTGGCACCGAAGATGTAGCCAATGCCATAGGTGGCGGCCAGACCGAGCGTCCCGCCGACAAGCAATCGAAACACCGCCCGGGCGATGTCCGCGCCGCCGATCTTGGCTGAGGCCGCGCCGGTGGCGGCAAGGGCCCCGAGGGTGACCACGAAGGTGACCGGCACTCGCGCGGGGTCGGGCGGGACAAGCACCGCCGCAAGGGGCAGCAACGCACCGATGAAAAAGGCGACGAAGGACGCGATGGCCGCGGTCCACGGATTGACAATGTCTTCCTCGTCAATGCCGTAATGCATGGCCAAGTGCGCTTTAAGAGGGTTAGTGGCCGTGTGTTCCTGTGCAACCCGCGTAGCGGTGTCCTCGCTGAGCCCCTGCAGCATGTAGCCGCGCACAAGGTGTTTGAATTCCTCGTCCGGGTCTTTCTGGTGCAGGGCTGTTTCCCTTTTCACGTAGGCACGCTCCGTGTCTCGCTGAGAGGACACGGAGACGTACTCACCTAATGCCATCGACACGGCACCGCCGATAACAGCCGCGATACCTGCGGTGGCAATCGCGCTCACGTCGGGAGTCGCGCCGGCCACACCGAGCACGACGGCGGCGGTAGAGACGATTCCATCGTTGGCACCAAGCACTCCGGCGCGCAGTTTGTTGAGGCGCTCGTTGAGGCCGACTGTGGTTATATCTTTTTCACTCATGGTTTTTGTTGTAGTGCACCACACACGTGACTGCAACGAAGGAAAGGCTAAGTTTGCGCTGGTCAACGCCTATGTAGCTAAGCCTACGCTGAAGCTTTTCAACGCCAAACAACGGCTTGCTGGACAAGACCACGACCGTAGGCAAAGGTGGTGCTCCCGCGGGAAGCTTTAAGTTTGCACAACACGCGCCTCGCCTGCACCTTGCGGCCGGACTTTATCCAATGCGAGGAATTCAAATGCAGCGCAACTGAGGGGACAAGGAACAGATGCTTGTTCGCGAGTCGTACCGAAGCGATCAGCTCCCCGACAGGCCAGGCCCTAACCCGTCACCGCTGCTTTCTCGCTGCCGTGGGCGAGGTTTAAATTTTTTTTATCACTCACGATCGGTCTTTTGCCAACAGCGAAATAATGCCAAGGCCGATAGCGCCCAGCACAGCGCCCAACCCGATCGTGCGCCCGGCACGCGAATCGCGGCGGGTCGCAGCACCTGCTCGGACATTGATCACGGCAGGTTCCGGAACCTCCACAGGCGCCGCGGCCATAGATTCAGGAGTGGTGGCGGTCCACGCGGAGACGTAGAGCACAACACGCCAGACCAAGTAGAACACAAGCATCAACGTGATGATCGGGCCGAAAATTGCGCCGGCTGGGTTGCTGGCCGCGCCGCTGACGATCAGCGTGGCGAACTGCTTGATCAGCTCGAACACGACCGCACCTAGCACCGCGCCTTTCATGCCGGACTTCCGGTCCACTTTGGTGCGCGGCATGAAAACAACCAGCCACACCATGACGAGGAAGTTAGCAAGCAACCCGGCGGCTAAGCCGACCAACCAGACAAAAAAGCGCGCCCCTGGGACGTTGCCGACACCGGCTTGTTCCATGAGACTGGTGGTTAGGCTAGAGGAGCCGACCGCAGTGACGGCGAAGGCCAGCAACAAAAGCACGATCAGGCCGAGGAGGCCCAGAAGGTCCATGACCTTCTTTTTTAGGAAGCTGCCGCCGGCATTTCCGTCAATCTTCCACATGGCGGAGATTCCCACACGCAGGTGGTTCATCCAATTCAGGCCGGACCACAAGGTGGTAAGCAACCCGATGCCTGCGACGGAGCCACGTTGCTCGATAGCTGTATCCACCACGCTGGACAACGCCTCTCCCGCGTCGCCGCTTACGGAGTTCGCAATTTGGTCGTGGACCTGCTGGAGCATGTCAGGCCGAGAGGCGAGGAAGAAACCGACACCGGCGAAGATCAACATTGTTAAGGGGAAAAGAGCAAGCACGGAGAAATACGTGATGCCTGCGGCAAGCTGGTTTCCTTCCTCGGAACCGTAACGCTCGTTCATGCGCATAAGGTGAGCCAAGGCGGGCGCGCGCTTTTCCGCCTTAGCAACGGCCCCCTTCTGCTGCTGCTGACGCGAACGTTCGATGCCGTGCTCGTCTGTGTACGCCTTGTGCGGTGACGTCGCGGTAGACATGGGTTCCTCCCAAATTTATAAAGGCCTGGCAGCATTTCATCGTAGAGGAATACGGGCAGTTAGCGGCGGCGGGCGGGCAGAAAACCGACGCGCTCGTAGACGTCGGCAAGCAGCGGCGCCGCAACTTCACGGGCGCGTTGCGCACCGGCGGCGAGGATGCTCTCAAGCTCACCGAGGTCGCTCATCAGCTCGTCGTAACGGGCACGCAGTGGCGTTGTGAAAGCCTCAAGGGCTTCGGCAGTGTCAGCTTTCAACGCGCCATAACCTTGCCCCTCGTAACCGGCGACAAGTGCCTCGACGGTTTTGCCGGTAAGCGCCGACTGAATAACCAAAAGGTTGGAAACACCCGGCTTATGTTCCTTATCAAAGGCGATCACGCCATCATTGTCGGTCACGGCAGATTTGATGCGCTTGGCGGAGGTCTTTGGGTCGTCGAGAAGGTTGATGATGCCCTTCGGATTCGCACCCGACTTGCTCATCTTCGCGGTCGGTTCCTGCAAGTCTTGGATCTTGGAGGACCCCTCCGGGATCATCCCCTCAGGGACGATAAAGGTATTTCCGTAGCGCGAGTTGAAACGCTCAGCCAAAGTGCGAGTCAGCTCGAGGTGCTGGCGCTGGTCCTCACCGACCGGAACGACGTGCGGGGAGTAAAGCAAGATGTCGGCGGCCATAAGCACCGGGTAAGTAAAGAGGCCGACAGAGGTGCGGTCTTGTCCGTGCTTGAGGGACTTGTCCTTGAACTGAGTCATGCGCGAGGCCTCTCCAAAGCCGGTGAGGCACTGCAGCACCCAGGTCAACTCGGCGTGCTCGGGGACGTGCGACTGGACAAACAGAGTGGATTTTGCAGGGTCGATGCCCAAGGCGATGAGCTGGGCGCAACCTTTCAGGGTACGTTCGCGTAACTCTTTCGGGTCTTGATCCACGGTGATCGCATGGAGATCTGGAATGAAGTAAAAAGCGTCGTAGCCGTCCTGCAGGTCGATCCACTGTTTGAGGGCGCCAAGGTAGTTGCCTAGGTGGTAGGAGTCCGCGGTGGGTTGGATGCCGGAGAGAACGCGCTGCTTGTCAGTCATGTTTCACCAATTTACACATTGTCCTTGCGCCGCCACGTTCACCGGATATATAGTTACCCACATGAGTGGTAAACCCATATACGAAAGGATCGCGGATGAGCTCCAAGACCTCATCGCCTCAGGCGAACTAGCCGCGGGCCAACGCGTCCCCTCAACCAACGAACTCTCCCACTTTCACTCCGTCAACCCAACCACCTCCGCCAAAGCCCTCACCACACTTCTGCAGGCAGGCCTAGTAGAAAAACGCCGCGGGCTAGGCATGTTCGTCCTCCCAGGCGCCCGCGAGCAAGTCCTCGCTCAACGCCGCGCAGCCTTCACCAGCAACTTCCTCTCACCCCTGCTACGCGAAGCAGAACAACTCGGCATAACCACCCAAGAACTCACCGACATGATCACGAAGGGAAACAAATAAATGCACACCCCCGGCTTCTACGCCCTAGTCGGCCCCAACGCGGCCGGCAAAACGCACTACCTCAAGACCCTCTTCGGCCCCGGCGCCGCCTTCGTCCCCGCCAGCGCCGACGCACAATTCCTCGGCTACACCGTACGCGATCACATCGCCTGGGCCGGAGAAGCAAAACCCCTCAACCAGATCGAACTAGACTTTCCCGACACCTCCCCAATCCACGAACTCTCCGTCGGCCAGCGCCGCAGCCTCACTATCGCAGTGGCACTCGCCGCCGACGAACCACTACTGCTTCTCGACGAACCCTTCGACGGCCTCGACATCAACACCCGCACCCGACTGCGCGACCTGCTCATCGACCACATTGCCGCCAACCCAAACCGCACCATCATCATGGCCTCACACCGCGCCGAAGACCTCGCAGGACTCGCCGAGTATGCAATCCGCGTCAACGAACACGAAGTGACAGAACCAATCAAGCTTGACGACGCCCGCTCCTCCTTCCCCATCATCAGCGGTGAACAAGGCGACGTCGACAAGCTCATCCGCGGCCGCGAAGTGATATCAACCTCAACCCTCGGCTCCCGTATGCGCGCCCACATGGCCGAACCCCTCGACACCCCCGACACCGTCACGGTGACCTACCCCGACGACACCCACCTAATCAACCTGATCGCATCCCGAAAGGTCTAAACACCATGAAACTATTCCTCAGCCCCAACAAATACATCCTCCCCGTCGCAGGTATCTTTGCCCTCGCAATCTGCATCGCCCTAGGCCGCTTCATCGCAGGCTCAGGAACCACCTGGACCCTCCTCGGCGCCATATTTTTGGGGAAGACCACCGCCACGCTCGCCTCCAACTGGACAGCACTGAACCAACTCGGGGCCAGCTTCCGAAAATTCCTCAGCAGCGGAGTCATATTCAGCGCACTATCCGCCCTCGCCCTAACCGCAGCGGCAGTGACCGCCGGCCAAATTAGTTGGTCGCGCAACCCCCATTACACCTTCTACGACGTCCTACTCATCACCACCGGGCCAACCCCATTTACCGACACAAACGGGGAACCTTACCTCGTTGAATACGCTGGACAAACTCCAGCCACAATCGCTGCCAGCATCGCGCTGACGCTACTGGTATTCACCACAGCAGGCATCACCGGGATCATGACAGGACTCTCCAGGAACAACGGCCAAAGCCTCACCATCTTCATCGGAATAAGCCTCATCATCCTCTTTCTCAGCGATACTGTGGCGACCACCACCGTACTGACAGTGGCAAGCGTGATCTTACTGGCAATCTCCAGCTGGATGATCTCCCGCACGCCCCGTTTCACCCCCTAGAAGTCGCGAGGTTGGCGGACATTGTCCCCGATGACCTCGGGAAGCAGCGCCGGCGCTTCCCCCAACAACGCCCGCAGGTTACCGTCGCGCTCTACCGCACTGGTCACAGCCTTAATCCGCTTCCGCGGATTATCCCGGCCACCACCGGCTGGCCCAACAGGAGCACCAACCGGATACCCACGCGAAGCGTGAGCGCCACTCGATACCCCCGGCGTAACAGATACACCAGGTGATACCAGCCCACCACGCGGCACCGCCGCGCCCGGTACCGCGCCCGGTGCCGCGCCATAGGCCAAACCACGTGAAACCCCAGCACCACCACGACCAGACCCAGCACCACCCACAGGCCCACCACCGATAACACCCCCGCCGAACGCCCCGGAAGCCCCCGCAAACACCGGAGACGACACACCTGCACCTAACCCACCCGAACCTGGCACACCCGCTGATATACCCGCACCTGGGTGCAACGAAGGCGGCATACTCGGCGCTGCCACCGCCGCTGCCTGCGTCGGCGAAGCACCAGCAGACAACGCCTCCAACACATCCGGGTTTACATCACCAAACTGCTCAATCACTTCCTCCGGAGTCTGCGCCTGCGCCACATCCCCAAACCCACGCTGATGAAACGCCTCTGCCACCACACGCGGCAACCTAGACTCACCAAACCCAGGAACTTTCGGCACCGAGACCGACTCGGGTACATAATCATCCCCCGGCATCTCCGACAACGGCTGCAACAACTGATCAAACATCGGGGTAACCGGCACCAACCGCGCTGTCAACATCGCAGGAAAATACGCCAAATACGCTTGCTCAAACGGCACCTTCTCCTCCGGAGACGGCAACGCCATCCATGTCCCATGCGCCACCGTAGTCTGAATCTGCATCTCCTTCGCCACAGCCGCCAACGTCGACGTATGACCCGACAACGCACCAGCCTTAGCCGCAAAATCCCCGCCAACCCACTGAATACGATTCACCCGAGCAATCGCCTCACTCACCCAACTCGTCTCAGCCGACGACGCCAACAACGCCTTAACACCATCTAAGGACGCAACAGCCCGAGCAATCGCTTCCGCATCACTCGCCCACTGTGCAGCAGCATCGACCGCTATTTCCGGAAAAGTCGCCATAATCTGCGAATGCAACCCCGGCAACGACGACTGCGGACCCGCCACCGCAGGCGTATTCGCAAACCGACCAATCGTCGGATTGATCAACACCGGCGCAGGAGAACCCTTCTCCACATCCTGCACCCGCTGCTTAAAAACATCATTGCTTCCCACACCGATATCCGACATCACCATTGAAAAATCGGCATCCGCCATCAACGTGTTATTCACATTCGATTCCAATAACGCCGCCGCGTTCTTCATGTAAATGACAAATGCTCTCGCCGCCGGAGGCTGATACTCACCAATGATTGTTTCGTGCGTGCGCCCCGCGTGATCGAGGCCCGACACAGGCGAAAAGTCCCTAAGAAGAGAAGAGTCAACATGAGAAGCTACCCGACCGAATGGACTGAACGCCTGTGACACGGATTGCAGTTTGTCGATCGCAGATTGAATCGACTCAACGTCAATGCTGATTTGTGACATGTTTTTACCCCCAAAGAAATCTGCTGCTTGATGCAAGAAAAACAATAAAGGCCGCAAGACCACTGTGCAGCAAAGTTTGTGTCACTTAAGTGACACCCAGCAACGAAACCTCACCGACCCAAGGAATACAAAAGCTCAAGGTTGTGCCGCGCAACTGCACACAACTCCTGATAGGAAAGTTGCGTGTCCCAAGCCTCCGCAAAAGCCATCAACGTTCCCCTCGTTGTTTCCACCCCAAAAAAACATATGAAATCCCCTTCTACAAATGGAATCTCATAGGAGTTAGGGATAATCGCAGACTCATCAACCAAGGGACGTGGAGTTCTTTCCTCAGCGCTCTTCGTTTTGACGGCGCTAGTTAAAAATCCCGTGTCCACGAGGTAGTCTTGCGGAACTATGTCGCAGCCAACAGATTGAGATTTAGGAAGCACAACCGGCTCTCCCACCACCAAACCCAGTGACGCGAACTCCTCCTTAGAGATCTCAGTGCATGGATTGAAAATATCGTCCCAAATCGTAGTCGGGTCATACTCCCCCAACACCAAATCACCACTATGAAAATGGAAAGCAGCCGGCGCCTCCTCCACCTGTGATTGCGCAACCGGAACCACAGAACTATCCACCGGCTGCTCCTGTCGAACCCCACCACACCCGGCAAGCCCGATCACAACCCCCAGCAACACAACGACAAAACCGCGCATTATCAACCCCCGGAAAACAAATAGCTGCTCTCCCCGATCATCCCTGTGGTGCGGCACTACCGCAACCTAGGGCTTCTATTTTCCCGGGCGGCGTTGTCTGCTGTCGCGCTTGGCGGGGCGGGCCTGGGTGATGCGGCGCAGGCCACGATAGGCCCGGCGCGCACCTGGTATCTTGCGCCCATTTGCGGAGAGGAACACGGTGAATTCCTCGCGCGGATTAATCGCTTTCACCGCTTCCTCATCGTACTCGTAGATCGGCAAACTCCAACCTCGCTTAAGGCTGATTAGACGCAGGCTCAACACGGTGGCCAGGGTGACAACGACGTTGATCCACTCGACCACCCCAAAGTTGTGCAGCAACCACCAAACGATCGTGCCGATTACTGCGGTGGAGGCGTACATCTCTTTACGGAACACCAGCGGCACTCGGTCGGAAAGCACGTCGCGCATCACACCGCCGGAGACACCAGTGGTCACCGCGGCGACGCACGCAATAATAAAGCCGTGGCCTTCGGACACAGCGACTTGGATGCCGAGAACCACGAATGCTGCCAGTCCGATGGCGTCTGCTACAAGAAAGAAGCGGCGAAGCTGGTACATCAACCAGCTAATGCGCACCGTGATCACCGAAGCGATAATCACCACCAGTAAAAACTTCGGTTCCTCCACCCAAGTCAGTGGGTAGGCGCCGAGCAAAATGTCGCGGACTGTTCCACCGCCTAGGCCGGTCAATGCGCCGAGTGTGATTACACCGAACAGGTCCATCTTCATTCTGCCGGCAGAGACCGCGGCGGTCATCGCCTCGGCGGTGATGCCGATAACAAACAGGACGGTGAGCAGCCCTGCGGTGTCAAAATCGGTCATCAGTTGTATTCCACCAGCAGCGGCGAGTGGTCGGACCAGCGTTCTTCCACAGTCGGGACTTTCTCGACCCAACTTCGTTTTGCCCGCTCAAGCATGGCGGCGGTCGCGGCTTGGTAGTCAATGCGCCACCCAGCGTCGTTGTTGAAGGCCTGTCCGCGGTACGTCCACCAAGTGTAGGGTGCGTGATCGGGCTGTAGGCGCCGCGCCACGTCGAACCATTGGGGATCGCGGTTTGCTTCACGACGCCCCTCAGACACGTAGCCCACAGCCCCCGACCACCCGTCGGCCTGCTTGTCCTTTAGGTCTTGTGCCTCCTCGTCTGGGAAAGTACCGAACACCGAATCCATAAAAGCGCGCTCGTGGGGGAGAAAGCCCGACTTCGTGCGGTTCGTCCGCCAATTCTTCAGGTCCTCACGGCGGTGGCAGATGTTCCAGTCGCCGCCAATGACCATGCGGGGATAAATACTCGGCCAGTTGTCGAGAAGCGGCTCAAAGCGATCAAGGAACTCGTATTTCTCATCTTGTTTTGCTGTTTCGGCGGCGCCAGAGGGAAGGTAGAGGGAAGCGACCCGGGTGCCGTCGACAAGCGTGCCCGCGATGAAGCGGCCGGAATCTTCGAAGCCTGGAATCCCGATCTCAACCTCAGCAAGTGGCTCCCGACTCAAAATGCCAACGCCCGCACGACCTTTTGCCCCTGGCGCCTCAGCGGGTGCGACCACCAAATGCCAGCCATTGTCCAAAGCCGGCTGCAGGGCCGTGACCGCCTGGTCGCCCGAGGCACGGACTTCCTGCATAACAACCACATCGGCGGCGGTGTGCCGAAGCCACTCGAGCATGCCATGGTTGATTTCGCTGCGCACTTTCGTGGCTGCGCGGATGCCGTTGACGTTGACAGACGCGATGGTGAGACTCATGCGCAACACCCTACAACGACCGCGGGTATCCTTGATACCTGAATTGAATCTATATAAGTAGAGGAGACTACTAGTGGCCAAAATTATCTGGACCCGCACCGACGAGGCACCGCTGCTCGCCACCTACTCGCTAAAGCCGATTGTCGAGGCATTCGCCTCCAACGCTGGCGTAGAAGTAGAAACCCGCGACATCTCCGTGGCTGGCCGCATCTTGTCCCTATTCCCAGAGCGTGTCAAGGATGAGGCATACACCCACGACGCACTTGCCGAGCTGGGCGCGTTGACGCTGAGCAAGGACGCCAACATCATCAAGCTTCCCAACATCTCCGCGTCGATCGTTCAGCTCAAAAAGGCCATTGCTGAACTGCAAGCAGCCGGTTTCGACATTCCGCACTACCCAGACAACCCGTCCACCGACGAAGACCGCAAAATCTTGGAGCTTTACAAAACCGTCACTGGCTCCGCAGTCAACCCAGTCCTGCGCCAGGGCAACTCAGACCGCCGCGCACCAGAAGCCGTAAAGAATTACACCCGCAACCACCCACACACCATGGGCGAATGGTCCAAGGACTCCAAAACCAACGTGGCCACCATGGACAAGGATGACTTCCGCAGCAACGAGAAGTCCGTCATCATGGAAAGCGATGACACCCTCACTATCAAACTGATCACTACCGACGGCAACGAGGAAGTGCTCAAGGACAACCTAAAGGTTATCGACGGCGAAGTTATCGACGGCACGTTTATGTCTGTCAAGGCCCTCGATGCCTTTATTCAAAGCGCCGTCAAGCGCGCTAAGGAAGAAAACGTCCTCTTTTCCATCCACCTGAAGGCCACCATGATGAAGGTGTCCGACCCAATCATGTTTGGCCACGTCGTACGCGCCTACTTTAAGGACGTCTACGACAAGTACGGCTCCGAGTTGCTAAATGCGGGCCTCAACGGTGAAAACGGCCTCGGCGCCATCCTTGACGGTCTGGATGCCCTGCCCAACGGCGAGGAGATCCGCGCCGCCTTCGACAAGGCGCTTGCCGACGGCCCCGACCTCGCCATGGTTAACTCCCACCGCGGTATCACCAACTTGCACGTACCTTCCGACGTAATCGTCGATGCCTCCATGCCCGCCATGATCCGCACCTCCGGCCACATGTGGAACGCCGACGACCAGGAGCAAGACACCCTGGCCGTGCTGCCAGACTCCTCCTACTCAGGCATCTACCAAGCCGTCATCGACGACTGCCGCGAAAACGGCGCCTACGACCCAACGACCATGGGCACCGTCCCAAACGTCGGCCTGATGGCCCAAAAAGCTGAGGAATACGGCTCCCACGACAAAACCTTTAGAATCCCCGCCGACGGCACCGTCCAAATAGTCAACTCCGCCGGCGAAGTCCTCATCTCACACGACGTAGAAGCAGGCGACATCTGGCGCGCCTGCCAGACCAAAGACGCCCCAATCCAGGACTGGGTGCGCCTCGCGGTCGACCGCGCCCGCAAGTCCGGCATGAAAACCATCTTCTGGCTGGACAAGGAACGCGCGCACGACCGCAACCTGATCAGCCTGGTGGAGAAGTACCTCAAGGACCACGACACCGAGGGCCTGGACATCACCATCGAGTCACCAACCGAGGCGACCCGCACCTCCATCGAACGTATCCGCCGCGGTGAGGACACCATTTCCGTGACCGGCAACGTCTTGCGTGACTACAACACGGACCTGTTCCCAATCCTTGAGCTCGGCACCTCCGCCAAAATGCTCTCCATCGTCCCGCTCATGGCCGGCGGCGGCCTATTTGAGACCGGAGCTGGTGGTTCTGCCCCGAAACACGTCCAGCAACTGCAGGAAGAAAACCACCTGCGCTGGGACTCCCTCGGCGAATTCCTCGCCCTGGCCGAGTCCTTCCGCCTGGAAGCCGACCACGGCAATACCACCGCCGGCATTCTCGCTGACGCGCTGGACAAAGCTACTGAGACCCTCCTCGAGGAGGGCAAGTCTCCGTCGCGCAAGGTCGGCGAGATCGACAACCGCGGCTCCCACTTCTACCTCGCTCTCTACTGGGCAGAGGAGTTGGCGAAGCAAACCGACGACGCGGAAATCGCCTCTACCTTTAGCCCCGTCGCCGAGGCGCTTCGCGCCAACGAGGAAACCATCGCCGCTGAACTTCTCAACGTCCAAGGCTCCCCCGCCGACCTCGGCGGCTACTACCTGCCCGACGACGAGATGACGTCCGCGGTAATGCGTCCGTCTCAGACCTTCAACAAGATCATCGACGAGCTGGCTGCGAAGTAACCCGTTTTCAAGCACACCCCCGGGCGTTATGGTCTGGGGGTTAGTTGTCGAAGGCCCGCCCGCCTGCCCGCGCCCGAAACCGCCCGCGAAACCGCAAATGTTTGTTAGTGGATGTTAGTCAGTCGAGTAAACCTCCTTCCAACGCACCCATCTACTCGACTGACTAACATCCACTAACAAACATTTAGCCAAACGGGCGCCCGCGGCCCAGCGCTGAGCGCACCTCACGAACAAAAGCTTCGGGGTCCGACAGAAGTTGTGCGGGGCTGTAGCGCAGGAACACGTAGCCTTGGTTGGCGATCTGCTTTTGTCGCTCGTATTCCTTCTGACGGACTTTTTCAGCGTCGGCGCTTCGGTACTTGATCCCTCCGTCGATCTCGACGACGAGCCAGTCGTCGATAAGTAGGTCGACGCGGTATCCTTCGATTTTCACCTGGGCTTTGATCCCTGCGATGCTGGCCTCGATTAGCAAGCCTCTCGCGTAGCTTTCATACGGGGACTCTGAGGTAGCGATGCTCATCTCGAAGCAGCGCCGGACCACCGCGATGCCTTTGAACCGCCCCATGGATTTGATCTCCCGGGCGATGCTTTCACGCTCGACGCCCTGGAAGCGCAGCCAGTCGATGGCTACCAGCCCTTCGACAAAGCCGTGGCAGCGGGCGATGTCTACGAAGGCGCGTATCGCGGAGGTGGCTCGGATTCCTGATATCTCTATGACCTGCCAGGTCGGCAGTGTGAAGTGCCGGAACACGAACTTGCCCGACTGGCGTCGGCTTGGGGATATTCCGCGGCTGGGCAGGGATAGTTCCACTTTGTTGTCGGGCGCGCCGATTAGCCACATTCCGTGTAGTCGTGCGGCGGAGCGGCCGACCAGCACGGCTCCTCGGCTGGATAAACCTGCGGCCACCACGCGCACGAGTTGTTGTTCGTGCCGCGCCAGCTCCTCCCACACGGAGCGCGGGAAGGCGAGGTGGTCGCCCATGGGCAGATGCTCTGGTGCGTGTGGTGAGCTGCGCATGTTGATTAGGTTCTGAAGGATTTTTTCGTGCAGGGCGTGCCGCTGCGCGGTGTCGTGCGGATGTTCTTTGTTGACCCCCATGTTCTATTAGACCTCTCGGTTCAGAATTTGGTTCCCTCGCCTATTTTTATTCACACATAACCGCAGCTCAGAACCATCAATAGACCGCTTGGTTCAAAACTTTTAGTCCGAGCTTTACAGTGATCACCATGGCAAAATACGACAACACACAAGCACACGAGTGGGCATTCGAGACCCGCTCTATCCACGCCGGCCAGACCGTTGACTCCGACGCGGGAGCACGCAACCAGCCGATCTTCATGACCACGTCCTACGTATTCAACGACGCCCAGCACGCGGCCGATCGATTCAGCCTCGCAGACATCGGGCCGATCTACACCCGCTTGACCAACCCGACGCAGCAAGCACTAGAGGACCGCATTGCCAGCCTCGAAGGTGGCGTGGCCGCACTGACGTTTGCGTCTGGCATGGCCGCAGAAACCGCGGCGATTACCAACCTCGCCTCCTCCGGCGATCACATCGTCACCTCGCCTCGCCTCTACGGCGGCACTGAGACCCTCTTTCAGGTCACCTTGAAGCGCTACGGAATCGACGTCAGTTTCGTCGACAACCCGGATGACCCGGAGTCATGGCAGGCAGCAGTCAAGCCGAACACGAAGGCTTTCTATGGCGAGACCTTCGGCAACCCGATCGCCGACGTGCTCGACATCCCGACCGTCGCTGAAGTCGCGCACCGCAACAGTGTGCCGCTGATCGTTGACAACACCATCGCCACCGCAGCACTGGTCAAGCCGCTTGAGCTGGGAGCTGACATCGTCGTCGCCTCTACCACCAAGTTCTACACCGGCAATGGTGCCGCCATCGGCGGCGTGCTTGTCGACGGCGGCAAGTTCGACTGGACCGTCGAGCGTGACGGAGAACCGGTCTTCCCCTATTTTGTCACCCCGGACCCTGCCTACCACGGCCTGAAGTACGCCGATTTGGGTGCCCCCGCCTTCGCCCTGAAGGCACGCGCTGGCATTTTGCGCGATACCGGCGCTGCGATTTCTCCCTTCAACGCCTGGGTGGCGCTGCAGGGCCTGGACACCCTCAGCCTGCGCGTTGAGCGTCATAACGAAAACGCCCTGAAGGTTGCCGAGTTCCTGTCCAAGCACGAGAAGGTTGCCAGTGTGAACTTCGCTGGCCTGCCGGACTCGCCGTACTACGCCACGAAGGAGAAGCTCGGACTGAAGTACACCGGTTCGGTGCTTTCCTTCGACATCGCCGGCGACGCCAACGACCGCGAAACTGCGTGGAAGTTCATCGACGCCCTCAAGCTGCACTCCAACCTGGCCAACATCGGAGACGTGCGTTCCTTGGTGGTCCACCCGGCCTCCACCACGCACTCCCAGTCCGACGAGAACGGCCTGAAGCGCGCTGGTATTACCCAGGCGACGGTTCGCCTTTCGGTAGGTATCGAAAACATCGACGACATCCTCGCCGACCTCGAGCGCGGTTTCGCCGCCATCTAGGTTGCCGTTTAGGAATCCGGAAAGGAAAACGCTTCGTGGTCACTGCTCTTCCCGTCGACGGCCAGCTCGAGCAGGTGAGGATTGGCCGCTTCGACACGGAGGCGGGGGCGCTGATAGAAGATGCCACTATCGCTTTGCAGCGGTGGGGTCAGTTTCGCGGCGACCCCCACGGAGATAACAACGTGCTTGTGGTCGAGCACGCCCTGACCGGCGATTCCAACGCTGCCCAGTGGTGGAGCGAGGCGATTGGGCCGGGGAAAGCTTTGGACACCGACCGCTGGTGCATCATCTGCACAAACGCCCTTGGCTCCTGCTATGGATCCACTGGCCCGGCCAGCCCGCACCCGGCCGGCGGGTTGTGGGGTTCGCGTTTTCCGGCCGTGTCCATCCGCGACATGGTGCGCGCCGAACGCGCGGCGCTAGAAAAGCTCGGCATCACGCACGTTCATGCCGTCCTCGGTGGCTCGATGGGGGGCGCGCGCAGTCTCGAGTGGACGCTGCTCTACCCCGACTCCGTCAACTTCGCTTGCGTGATCGCGGTTTCGGCGCGTGCCAGCGCCTGGCAAATCGGCATCCAGGAGGCGCAAATTTCCGCCATCACTCGCGATCCGAACTGGCAGGGCGGCGACTACCACGGTACTGGGCGCGCCCCCGATGAAGGGCTTAGTGCCGCCCGGCGCATCGCACACCTGACGTACCGCGGCGAGCTGGAAATCGATGAGCGTTTCGGCACCGACGCCCAACCGGGCGAAAACCCACTCGGGCCTTATCGCCGCGACGACCAGCGCTTCGCGGTGCAAAGCTACCTCGACCACCAGGGACACAAGCTTGCGAAGCGTTTCGATGCCGCCTGCTACGTCTCTTTGACCGAATCCCTTAACCGCCATGACGTTGGGCGCGGCCGTGGTGGGCTGAACAAAGCTCTAGCTTCCTCGCAGGTGCCAACCATGGTTGTCGGCATCGACACTGACATTCTCTACCCTTACCACCAGCAAGAACACATGTCGCGCAACTTGGGTAAGCTGCTGGGCATGTCGAAGCTGTCCAGCCCCACCGGCCATGATGCTTTCCTCGTCGATGTTCGCGGCATGGCTTTGATCCTGCGCCGCTTCATTGCACGTATCAGCGCGAGTTAACTGCCCAGCGAGTCCACCGAACCGGCGAGAAACATCATTGTGGCGCCTAGTGCGGTGCAAAACAGCGCGTCGAAGCGGCGGGAGCGCACAGCAACGAGGCCGATGACCCTGGAATCGCAGGTGTAGCGCATCAGCGCCAACCACACCATCACCGCCCCGAGGACGAAGGTGGCGCGGCGCCAGTGCTCAGTTGCTGCGAAGACGCCCGAGAGCACGAAACCCACGACGAACAGCCCGGCCATTGCCCTTTGTGCCCAGACGGGCAGGCGGGATTCCGGGTTGTTCAGGTCATGCGGGTTGTCCACCGACAACCCTGCGGCCGTATTAGACAAGTTGCTCGGCTCGCTCCACGATGTTGCGGACCAGGAAGGTCCGGGTCATCGGTCCGACGCCGCCCGGGTTGGGCGAGATCCACGCGGCTTTCTCCCACACGTCTGGGTGTACGTCGCCGGTGGTTTTTCCGTCGACGCGGGAGACGCCGACGTCGAGAATAGCGGCGCCTTCCTTCACCATGTCGGCGGTAAGCATGTGCGGTTTGCCGGCGGCGGCGATGATGACGTCGGCGCGGCGGGTCTCGGCGGCTAAGTCTTTCGTGCCGGTGTGGCACAGCACCGCTGTGGCGTTGATGTCGCGGGTGGTCAACATCAACGAGATGGGCCGGCCCACGGTCACGCCGCGGCCGATGACGCAGACGATGGCGCCGTCGAGTTCGACACCGAAACGCTCAAGCAGTTTCAGCGAACCGTTCGGGGTACACGGCAGCGGAGCCGGTTCACCTAGCACCAGCTTGCCCAAGTTCACGGGGTGTAAACCGTCGGCGTCCTTGTCTGGGTCGATCAGCCCAAGGATGCGGTTTTCGTCGAGGTGCTTCGGCAGCGGCAGCTGAACGATGTAGCCGGTGACGTCCGGGTCGTTGTTGAGCTCGTCGATAAGCTGCTCCAGGCGCTCCTGCGTAGTGTCGCCGGGCATTTCCTTCATGATGGAGGCGATGCCAAGCTCCTCGCAGTCCTTGTGCTTCATGCGCACGTAATTCTGGCTCGCCGGGTCGTCACCGACGAGCACCGTGGCCAGGCCCGGCGTGACTCCCTTGTCTTTGAGCGCGGCGACGCGCTTTTTAAGGTCCGCGAAAATCTCCTCGCGGTAGAGCTTGCCATCTAGTTTCTTCGCAGTCACGCACCCCATCCTAGACTTGGATGGCGTGTGCGCACTCCACGTCATCTTCGACAACCCCGTCATTCCGCCGAACACTGGCAACGCGATACGCATGTGTGCAGGCACCGGAGCCACCTTGCATCTGGTGGAGCCGCTCGGCTTCGATTTGAGCGAGAAGCATCTGCGCCGCGCGGGCCTGGATTACCACGACCTCGCGCACGTGAGCGTTCACCCTGACATCGATGCTTGCTTCGCGGCCTTGGCCAACTCGCGTATTTTCGCCTTTACTACTCAAGCCACCAGACATTTCCATACTGTGGAGTACCGCGACGGCGATGCTTTGCTCTTTGGCACCGAACCGACCGGTTTGCCGCGTGAGCACTCTCACCACCCGCGGGTAAAAGACCAGGTACGGATCCCCATGCTGCCGGGCAGGCGGTCGATGAACCTGTCGAATAGCGCCGCCGTGGCGTGCTATGAGGCGTGGCGCCAGCTTCAGTTCGTCGGCGGCATCTAAGCAAAGCGTTTGTCCCACCGCGCTTGATACAGCGTCGGCAAGATGTTGAGCTGCCAGAGGCGCCGGGCGATATCGGTATCGCCCATCACCGCGGCGAAGGCCTCCCCCATTGTCAGGCCGTGGTCTGGTTCGTTGAGCGCCACGATGTCGTCGCCGGGGCGGATCACGCCAGGTTTGACGACCCTCAGGTAACAGCCGCAGTCGCCGCTGGCTGTGAAACGCCTAATCCAGTTCGGCTCGCCCATCCAGCCCGCGAAGGTGGCGCATGGCGAGCGCGGCACGCTAACTTCCAACTGCGTTTCGCCGATGCGGAAACGTTGGTTGATGATCACGCGTGTCCAGTCGATGCCGGAGGTGGTGAGGTTGTCGCCGAACAGGCCGTTGTCCAGCGTGCGCGAGAGTTCTCGTTCCCACCAGTCGTAGCGTTCTCGGCTGAAGGCGTAGACGGCTTTGTGCTGGCCACCATGGTGCTCGGTGTCGCCGATGATGTCCCCTCGGACGCCGGAGCCGTCGCCGTAGTCGGGCCCGGGGATCTCCACGAGGATCTCAGGCGCTGGCTGTTTATCGATTCCGCTGACGCGGTTGCGTCCGCCTGGGTCATTGTGCGGGCGCGCGATATTTGTACTAATCACTGCTGCCATAGGCCAACTCTAGCTGGGGCAGATCTCGGGTACGCAGCTTTTCGACGAGCTGCCACGCCTGCCCCTCATCCAAATCTTTCGCCACCACGCGCACCGGCCCTGGCACTAAGTCGCAGCGCACATGGGCGAGGCCCAGGCGGCGCTGCAGCGTTCCCTGTTTGAAAGTTAGTTCTTGGATGTGCGGCACTTTGGCCATGCAGATTCGGCGTGAGGCGCGCCCCAGGGTGACCACGACCATGCCGCTGGTGATGGTGACCGACTGTTGCCGCCAGTCCAGCGGGGAGACGCAGCGTGCGCGCCGCGGCGAAGATATTTCGGGGCGAAAGCTTTTCATCTGCGCGGCGGAAAAGGGCGTCACGTTGGCCAGGATCTC
This sequence comes from Corynebacterium sp. BD556, assembly GCF_038452275.1. Classification (NCBI taxonomy): domain Bacteria; kingdom Bacillati; phylum Actinomycetota; class Actinomycetes; order Mycobacteriales; family Corynebacteriaceae; genus Corynebacterium; species Corynebacterium mayonis. The sequence continues at coordinate 2,308,892 of NZ_CP141643.1, read as the reverse complement.
GAGGGCTTGGTCGAAGGAGCCGACCGGCAGCAGCGCTGAGGTTCCGGTGCGGGTGTTGCGTTCGCTGCCGTAGCCTGCGACGGTGATTGATACTCGCCACCAGCCGAAGATGCGCCACAAAACCGGTTGTGTCATTTTCACGGCGTGGATGCGCTCGAGAAGAACGGTTTGGCGGCGCCGGTTGGCCAGGCCGTAGGTCAGGTTCAGCGACGAAGGTGTGGACGTGTCCAGGTTGGCGGTGAAACGCCAGGATTGGTCGATTGTTTTCCAGATATCCGGCACAAGGCCCACCAGCACCGGAATAACTGCTGCGGCGCCCAGCCCTGTCCACAGGGGGATGCACGCCCAGGCGAGCGCGAAAACAGTGGTCAGGCGCAATGCGGTGGCGGCAAGGGAGCGCATGGTTGGGATGGGGGCGACAAGATCTTTGTTGATCGTGTCATCACGGGTGCTCACACGCAGGATCTCGGCGCGCACCTGTTCGGCTTCGGCGCGGGGCAGGTAGGCGATCTCGATGGCGGAGTTTGCTGCGCCCGCAGCCTCTAGGCGCACGGCGGCCAGGCCGCATAGGCGCGGGACGAAAGGTTCGACAAGGTCGACGGCTTGGATCCGGTCGTAGCGTGCGCTGCGCACCTGGGTGGTGAAAAGGCCACGGTGTAGTTCGATCTGTTCCTCGTCGAGGCGAAAGCCTGTGCGCGCCCACCACAACTGCGAGACTGCGAAGATCACGATCACGCTCGCGGCTATTGCCCCCACGGCGATGAGGCCTGTGCGGGCGTCGACGTGGCCTTTCTCGGCGAGCTCGATAAGCGGTTTGGTGGAGTTGAACACCACAACTGCCGCGATGGCTAGCAGGGTGGTCCACACTCGCAGCAGGGGTGAGAGCCGGTGGACACGGCGTAGCTTCACGTCTATCTCTCCCTTATATCCCGCTCATCCGTTCGCGGGCTTTGGCAGCGAGGCGCTCGCGCAGTGCATCTGCTTCATCTGCTGGCACGCCTGGCAGCCGGGAGTTCGATGTGCTGGAGGCGGTGTTGATGATCAGGTTCTTCAGTCCCAGGGCGCGCCCGACCGGCCCGGAGGTCACATCGACGAACTGGATGCGCCCGTACGGGATGAGCGTGAGGGTGTGCCACATTTTTCCCCGGCTCAATACGATTTCGTTGTCGGTTTCAAGCCAGCCCAGGTTGCGCACCTGGAATGGGATCAAGATGAGTTGGAAGATGAGGAAGGTGCCGGCTAGCGCCAGTGCAATCCACCACCAGGCGCCCCACGTGGCGACTGCCCAGCCGGCCAACCCGAGCAGGATCGCCCCGATGATTAAGGTGCGCACCAGGTAGGGCACCATCAGCTTTGTCGACACGGGGGTCAATTCCATGGGCGCCATCTTATCTAGCGGAAGTCCCGCGACCCGCGTGAGAGCCACTCCCCCAGCGCTAGCGGCTCGAACTTGTCCGCCACAACGTTGACTGCACCGTTGGCGTTTTGCACCACCCCGCGCACGATGAGTGCTTTCGCGGTGCGTGCCAGCACATGGTGGCGCTTGAACAGCCCTGGGGAGACCACCACGTTGATCAACCCGGTTTCGTCCTCCATGCCGAAAAAGGTCACGCCGCTGGCGGTTTGCGGCCGTTGCCGGTGTGTGACTACCCCCGCCACCCGCACGCGCGAGCCGTCTTCGACGTGGGCTAGGTCGGTGGCGGTGAAAAGGCCGTCGGCAAGCAATGCCTGCCGCAGAAGCTCAAGCGGCTGTTTGTCGTGCGTCACGCCTGTCGACGCCACATCCGCCGCCATCAACTCGAAAGCGTTCATGCCTGGAAGTGGGGGCGCCTGGACCGCTGAGATGCCCGGCAGCATGCCGGCGCGCTCGGTCGCGGCGATGCCCGCCTGCCACTGCGCTTGGCGGCGATCCACTCCGAAACAGTCCAGCGCCCCCGCCTTGGCCAGCGCGGCAACTTGGTCGACGCTCACGTCTGCGCGGCGCGCCAGGTCCGGGATGCCGTCGAAAGGCTGCGCTCGCTCGATGCGCTCGGCCGCCTTGGTGCCGAGGCCTTTGACCAGGTTCAACCCGAGGCGGATCGTGGTGTTGTCGACGCACAGCGCCTCTCCCCCGGACGTGTTGACGTTGATGGGTTCGACGACCACCCCGTGGCGGCGTGCGTCCTGGATCAAAGACTGCGGGGAGTAAAACCCCATCGGTTGGGCACGCAGAAGTCCAACGCAGAACTGGGCTGGGTAGTAGCGCTTAAACCAGGCAGAGAAGTACACCAGGGAAGCGAAGGACTGTGAGTGCGATTCGGGGAAACCGTAGGCGGCAAACGCCACGATCTTGCTCCACAGCTTCTCCGCGGTGGCCTTATCGATCTGATTGTTTAGCCAACAGCCGGCAAAGAAGCGGGCTTTGAGCGCCGCCATCTTCTCCGGGGAGCGCTTCGCGCCCATCGCACGGCGCAGCGCGTCGGCTTCCCGGCCGGAAAAACCTGCCGCGTCGATGGCGATCTGCATCAATTGCTCCTGGAACAGGGGGATGCCAAGCGTTTTGCCTAGCGCTTTTTCCAACACCGGGTGGTCGTAGACCACGGCTTCCGTGCCGTCGCGGCGGCGCAGGTAGGGGTGGACGGAGCCGCCCTGGATGGGTCCGGGTCGGATCAGGGCTACCTCCACGACCAGGTCGAAAAAGCAGCGTGGTTTCAACCTGGGCAAGGTGGAGAGCTGAGCGCGCGATTCGACCTGGAACACGCCCACCGCGTCGGCACGGCAGAGCATGTCGTAGACCTCGCTGTCGGCGAGGTCTAACTCCCACAGGTTGACGGTGCGCCCGGTGGTGTCGCGCACGAGGTCGATCATGTGGTGCAAGGCTTCCAGCATGCCCAGGCCCAGCAGGTCGAACTTGACTAGGCCCGCTGAGGCGCAGTCGTCTTTGTCCCACTGCACCACCGAGCGGTTTTCCATGCGCGCCCATTCCACGGGCACGACGTCGGCGATCGGCCGGTCGCAGATCACCATGCCGCCGGAATGGATGCCTAAGTGGCGCGGCTGGCCTTTGAATTGTGCGGCGAGCTTTTCGACGACCTCCGGTGGGTTTTCGATCCCCTTCGACCACGCATCGGCGGCGCCTAGGGCGTAGCCGAGCGCGCGGGCAGCGTCGCGGATCGCGCCTTTGGTGCGGTATGTGATCACGTTGGCCACCTGAGCGGCGTTGTCGCGCCCATAGGTGGAATAGACGTACTGGATGACTTCCTCGCGCCGGCCAGACTCGATGTCTAAGTCGATGTCGGGTGGGCCATCGCGATCAGGTGATAAGAAACGCTCGAACAGCAGGCCCGCGGAGATCGGTTCGGCGTTGGTGATGCCGATGGAAAAGCACACCGCCGAGTTTGCTGCTGAGCCGCGCCCTTGGCACAGGATGTTTTCGCGGCGGCAGAAGTCCACTAGGTCGTGGACGATAAGGAAGTAGCCGGGAAACCCCAACCGCTCGATTACTCCTAGTTCATGCTCGATCTGTGCGAGCGCTCGTTGCCGGATTTGCTCCGGGCGGGTGGCGTAGCGCACGGCAGCCGCAGAGCGGGCCATCTCACGTAGCCAGCTCATCTCGTCGTGGCCCTCGGGGGTGGGAAAGCGCGGCAGTTCGGGCGCGACCAGGTTCAGGGTAAAGGCGCATTGGCGGGCCAATTCGACCGCTGCCTCGATTTTGTCTTCACTTCCCGGACACAACTGTAGGATTTGCTCGCCGGAGCGCAGCCAGTTCGCCCCCATCGGGTGCAGCTCGCCGTGGGCTGTGCCCAACGCTTCACGACGCCCCAGGGACCGCTTCGCTGCCGCTAGTCGTGCTTCGTGGCGGGTTGCTGCTGCGGGCACCGCGGAGATGATCGCGGGTAGATGCGGATACTCGTCCAGGAGGACATGGTGGTCGGCGTCTGCTGGGGTCATGGAAACCTCGTATTTTCTGACCACCCGGTCCGCCCCGAAAAGATCGACCAGGTGAGCGATTTCACCTGCCCACTCCCAGCCGGCCAGGACGGTGCAGGTGCCGCCGAGTTCCTTGGCGACAAGCGCAAGCGGGGGGTAGGACACCTGCCCTTTTTCCCGCGTGGCCATGTGTGCACGGGCCATGAGCCGCGACAGGCGCCGGTAGCCCTCCGGGCCACGCGCCAGCAACGCTAGGGTGCGTTGCTCCAGGCTTAGCTCGGCGCCGAAGACTGTGTCGATGCCTGCTTCCGCAGCAGCCTCGGCGAACTTGACTGCGCCGTAGAAACCGTCTTTATCCAGCAGTGCAAGTGCACCGATGCCGAGTTGTGCGGCGCGGGCCACGAGGTCTTGTGGGTCGCTGGCACCGTCGAGGAAACTGTAGGAGGACACCGCGTGCAGTTCGGCGAAAGGCGTGCTGGGCGCCGGCGGGGTATCGGGGATGTCGCCGGGCGGGCGTGTGTGGTTCACAGGGATGGGCTCGGGTCCTGGTCGGCCGGAAAGGATCCGCTCCAACCGGGACCAGCTCAACGCCTCCCCGCCGTGAAATCTCATGGGGCAAGGATAGCGTATTTCGAACATATATTCCACTATCTTTTGGGCACCTGACTTGCGCGAGGAATCCACCGCCCTAACCCACTGCCTTTGCCTAAATCGCGCTTATCTTCGACCGTCTTGGGAAGTTGACCGCCTACCGCACACGCAGAGCCCACTTAAAGGCCAAGGGCGCCACCGGGCGGGCACCCTTGGTCTTTGTTCCGTTCTTTTCGCGGTACCTGCAGCGCTCATCTCCTCCTTGGGGTGCGTCTGAGCCTGTTTGCCACCTCAGCGGTTGCGGTGTGCAGTTTCCCTGCGGGCGTGGAGCTTGGTTGGCCTTCTCTCGCGCTGGACAGAAAAGGCCGGGCGGAAAGTAACTGGTAGGCGGCATCTGCAAAGACCAGAACAGACCGTGCGGTAACTTCCACCAGCGGAAAATAGACTAAGCGGTACATAGGGTGATAGATTCATCCCCATCATCCTTTCGACGACATATCTGAGGAGAACTCAATGTCCATCAACCGCACCCTCGCTACCGCAGCAGTAGCCGTTTTCGCCGCCGGCGCACTAGCCGCCTGCTCCAGTTCTGACACCGCCGCCGAAGACGGCCAGGACAACGTGATCAAGATTGGCACCACCGACGCCGACCAGCAGGCCTGGTCCGTTTTTTCTGACTTGGCCGAGGAACAGGGAATTGAGCTCGACATCGTTTCCTTCTCCGACTACAACCCGGTCAACGAGGCGCTTGCCCAGGGTGAGCTGGACGTGAACAAGTTCCAGCACATCAAGTACCTGTCCGCGTACAACAAAGCCTCCGGCAAGGACCTGAAGATCGTCGGCTCCACCGAAATCGTGCCCTTGGCCCTGTTCTGGAAGGACCACTCCTCCCTTGACGGTATTGAGGGCGAAAAGGTCGCCATCCCGAACGACCCGTCCAACCAGGGCCGTGCCATCAACGTGCTGGTTCAGGCCGGCTTGCTCAGCCTCAAAGACGGCGTCGCCGATCCGTTGACCCCGACTCCGGCTGACATCGACCAGGCTGCCTCTCAGGTTGAGGTCACGCCTGTCGACGCCTCCCAGACCCCCTCCGCTTATAACGAGGGCCGCCCGGCGATTATCAACAACACCTGGCTGGACCGCTCCGGCATCGAGCCCTCGCTGGCCGTGTTCAAAGACGACCCGAACTCCCCGGAGGCCGAGCCTTACATCAACGTCTTCGCCGCCAAGTCTGACCGTGTCGACGATGAAACGCTCAACAAGCTCGTCGAGATCTGGCACGACCCGAAGGTCACCGAGGCCGTCGCCCAGGATTCCAAAGGTACCTCCGTGCCGGTCAAGCGAGACAAAGCTGAGCTCAACGAGATCTTAAACAAGCTGCAGAGCAACTAACCTTCTACCGTCCCGTCAATCCCTTCCACTTTCCCAAGGACTTCACATCATGCGCACCATCCGCCTCGCCGCTGCCGTCGGCGCCCTCACCATTGCCGCAACTAGCCTGGTTGCCTGCTCCAACGACTCCTCCTCTGCCGCCAACGGCGACACCGTGACGGTGCACATTGGCACCACCGACGCCGATCAGGAGGCGTGGGTTGCTTTCGCGGAGCAAGCCAAGGAACGTGGCATCACGCTCGACATTGAGAATTTCTCCGAGTACCCGCCGGTTAATCCGGCGCTGGCGGAGAACCAGATTGAGATTTCCAAGTTCCAGACCATCAACTACCAGGCGCAGTACAACGCCAGCTCCGGCAACGACCTGCGCATCATCGGCTCCGGCGAGATCAACATCCTCGGCCTGTACTGGAAGGATCACACCTCCCTCGACGGTATCGAGGGCGAGGAAGTCGCCATTCCGAACGATCCGTCGAACCAGGGCCGCGCTATCAACGTGTTGGTTCAGGCCGACCTCGTCACTTTGCGCGAGGGTGCGCCGAAGCTCACCCCCACCCCGAACGACATCGACCAGGCCGCTTCGAAGGTTAAGGTCGTCGCTGTGGATGCCTCCCAGACGCCCTCGGCTTACAACGAGGGCCGCCCGGCGGTGATCAATAACAACTGGCTCGGCCGCGCAGGCATCGATCCGGCTTCCTCTGTTGCCGCCGACGATCCGAGCTCCGAGCTCGCTGAGCCCTACATCAATGTGTTTTCGGTACGCGCTGAGGATGTCGACAACGACACCTACGCCAAGCTTGTCGACGCCTGGCAGTCCGATGCCGTCACCGAAGCTTTAAACAGGGACTCCGGCGGCACCGCCGTCCAGGTCAAGCGTTCCAAGGAGGAACTCAACGACATTCTGGATAAGCTCGTGGAGGAATACAAGTAGTGGTTCGTGCAGGCACCCGGGTTGAATTCCGGGACGTTTCCAAGGTCTTTTCCACCGGCGGCCGTGAAGTTGCGGCAGTCGACGGAGTTACTCTCACCGTCGAGCCAGGAGAAATCCTCGGCGTCATCGGATACTCGGGCGCCGGCAAATCGACGCTCGTTAGGCTCATCAACGGCCTCGACATGCCCACCGGCGGCCAGTTGCTTCTCGACGGCACCGATATCGTCGGCATGAGCGAGAAGAAGCTGCGCTCCATCCGCCGCAACGTCGGCATGATTTTCCAGCAGTTCAACCTTTTGTCGTCGCGCACCGCAGCCGGCAACATCGCCTACCCGCTGGAATTGGCGGGCATGAGCAAAGCGCAGCGCCACACCCGCGTCGCGGAGCTGCTCGACTTCGTGGGCTTAAGCGAGCGCGGCAAAAGCTATCCGGAGCAGCTCTCCGGCGGGCAGAAGCAGCGCGTGGGCATCGCTCGCGCGCTGGCCACCAACCCTTCGCTGTTGCTTGCCGACGAAGCCACCTCCGCCCTCGACCCGGAAACCACCCAGGAAGTTCTGGAGGTTTTGCGGCGGGCAAACCAGGAACTTGGCGTAACCATCGTGGTCATCACCCATGAAATGGAAGTGATTCGCTCGATTGCCGATAAGGTCGCCGTGATGGAGGCAGGAAAGGTCGTCGAGTACGGCTCCACCTACGAGGTGTTTTCCAACCCACGCCAGCACGTGACGCAGCGATTTGTGGCCACCAGCTTGCGCAACACTCCGGACGCGGTGGAAATTGCGGAGCTACGTGTCCACCCGGGCCGCCTGTTTACCGTCGATTTAACTGAGGACTCCGGCTTTTTCGGCGCAACTTCCCGGCTGCGTGAAAAGGGCGTGAGCGTCCACCCAGTGCACGCAGGCATCACCACGCTGCAGGACCGCTCCTTCGGCAAAATGACCGTGCGTCTCAACGGCGACGACGACGCCATCAATGAGTTCCTCCGCGACTTGCAAAAGACCACCGAGATTGAGGAGATCACGCGATGAACGAAACAATCCTCACTCAAGCAAACTGGGAGCGTCTGGGGCCGACCTTCCTGGAAGCCATCGGCGATACCTTGATGATGGTGGGCATCACCATGATTGTGGGTGGCTTCTTCGGGTTGGTGTTGGGCGTGCTGCTCTACACCACCCGCCCGAGCGGCATTTTGAAAAGCGCGCCGTTGTACTGGACCATCAATGTTTTGGTGAACTTCTTTCGGCCAATCCCGTTCATCATCATGATTGCGATGCTCTACCCCGTCACCCTGCAAGTGGTGGGCACCACCATTGGCCGAGAGGCCGCCACCTTCGTCATGTGTGTAGCCGCAACTTTCACGGTTGCCCGCATCGTCGAACAAAACCTGGTCGCCATTGACCCAGGTGTCATTGAGGCGGCCCGCTCCATGGGTGCAGGACCGTGGCGCATCATCCGCACGGTGATCCTGCCAGAGGCACTTGGTCCTTTGATTTTGGGCTACACTTTCATCTTCATCGCTGTGATCGACATGTCGGCGATGGCTGGCTACATCGGCGGCGGCGGTATCGGTGACTTCGCCATCGTCTACGGCTACCGGCAATTCCAACCGTCGGTGACCTTCGCCGCAGTGATCGTCATTGTGGTAATCGTCCAGCTCGCCCAGTTTCTGGGCAACTGGCTGTCGAAGAAGGTCATGCGCCGCTAATCACACAGTCAGCCACCCAATACTGCCCAGCCTTCGGTTCTGCTCCACACGAGGACATGATGCCGAAGGCCTTCTGCTTGCTTAGCTCCACCCGGTAGAGCTCATCCGTGTGAGAATCTTTCACCATGACGCGGCCCGTGGCGTCTTCCTCAACCACCCGGAGCTGACCGTACTCCACCCGCACGCCCTTTTCGGCCAAGTGGGTGGCGACCGCAATCTCGGCGGTTTGACCGAGCGGGCCGTAGATACCTCGGCCGCGGTTGCCGGGCACGAAGAAGGTGCCCCTCATCGCGTCTCCAAGCATCGCCTCCGTGGCCTCCAGATTCATCCGGCCGAAGCTATAACCCCACGGCATGAGCATAAGGGTGGCGGCGAAGCGATGGCCTTTAATGTGGGAAGTCTCCCATACAACGTCACCGCCAGCACGAAACGGGTAGCGGCTTTCAAGCTCGGTCACCAGCGGGCGCCCCTTGACCGCGCAGCAGCGGTCCCGCTTAGCGTGAGTACACACCAGAAGCAGCGGGGCCATCCGCGCCATCGCGTTGTTTCTGCCCGGCCCACCCAAGTCAAGGTCGAGCAGCTCCTCAGGGGCGTCGACGTGTTTGACCTCGGTAAGCCCGATGTCGGTGAAAACAATGTAGAGGTGGTGGTCGCTGATAGAGCGGCCCTCACGGGTGGGATGGCGGATCAATAGCAACGAGGCATCCCATTTAGCCATGTGGGCCTTAAGTTTCTTACTGAGTTCCGGGCCAAAAGTGCCACCGTCTAACACGTCGCGGCTCCATGCGCCTGGCCACTCAAAGAGGACGTAGACATTGCCTCGCTTCGCTGTTCCCGGCAAAGGTTCAACTTCGACGTCCGAGCAAAAAGGGTCAGGCTTGACGTTCATACCCCTCACTCTAGTGAAATTAGGTTCTCCTAATCAGGCGGGGGCAACTGATCCCAATTTTCCCGCTCCCCGGGTTTTTGAGTACCGTGGGCTCCATGAGGTGGAAGGCAGACATACGGTCGCTCATCGCGTGCGCGACGACCGCAACTCTCCTGCTCGGCGGCTGCGCCCACCTCACCGAAACTGCGCACGACCCCAAGACCTCCCATCAGATGGCGTTTTTGCCGGATCCCTCCGACACACCACCAGGTCAGCTCGAAGACCCCCTGGGCACCCCCGACTCCTCCCCGAAAACCCAGCGCCCCGAAGAACCCGCCGAACTGGTGGCCACCGGGGTGCGCGTGGGAAGCCACAAACGCTTCGACCGTGTCGTCGTCGACCTCGAAGGTGAAGGAAGCCCCGGTTGGTACATCACCTACGTCTCCGTCCCGAAGCAGGAAACGTCGGGCACACCCCTGAAGGTCAACGGCTCGGCCTACCTAAACATCAACGTCGACGGCACAGTGCCTTTCTTCGAAGCCGGCCGTGAGGCTGCGACGGTGAACCTGGCAGATAGCTCCGCCAACATCCTCGACGTGGTCAACGCCGGAACCTTCGGCGGCCGCACCCAGGTGGTCGTGGGTCTGCGCGCCGCAAAACCTTACTCCGTGCAGGTGCTGGAAAACCCGAAGCGACTCGTCGTCGACATTCTGAAGTCCTAGCTGTAGACCGCCTCAACACGCCACCTTCCCTGTGTCCAGGCAAGCAACCACGCGTAGAGGCGGTCATCTTTCTCTCGCGTTCCCACGACCTGCAGGCGTGCCACCCGGTTCGGCTGCGCCCCCCACCATCCCTCGTCGACCGGCCACGGGCCCGCCCAGGCCGAAACCAGGTAACGGTTTTTGCCCCAGGCCATGGCGAAAGGCGCGGATGTCAGCAGTGCCTCGGCGGTCACGCAAACGCGGGCGGCGTTTGCGTCGATGAGTGTGACCGCAGACGCCGGATGCCCAATACCTCCCCCGAGCCGCGCCGGCAACGGCGCGGGAATGGCGCCAGGCCAGCGTGCGCCGGCAGTGTCCACCGGTGCGGGCCGCTCCCCAAAAGGCAGCATCTGAACGCGCTCGGCAACACCTCGGCCCCCGATGTTGCGGGGTTGAAGCACCGCGTCGATGCCGAGCTGCGACTGCACACGCTGTACCACCCGGCGCGCCTCATCGGTGCTGGAGCCGTCCGTCCACAGCTCGCCGACCTCCTGCGGGGTGGCCAGCTCGAGAGGCTCAAGGAAAAGCGAAGTGATCGCTCCTGCGCCGCCGTTAGTGAGCCAACCGTCGAGCTGCCAGCGCACACGGTCCGCGGTGGCGGCCTCGGTCAAGGCTTCGCGGGTGCGCCAAATACGTTCGACTCGGGTGGTGTCGGCAAGCTCGGCGATGATTTTCAGGCGCAGGCAGTTCTGGCCTGCCTCCTTGAGCTGCTCATGCAGGGCTGCAGCGAGCGTGCGGGCAGCAAAGGCGGCGGCGTCGACCCGCTCGATGGGATCTTCCGGGGTCACGGACACCGCCAGGTCACGCACCGGCAGCTCAGGGGCGACGCGGCGATCGGGTGCAGCGCGGGCGATGCGGTGCAGGTGCATCCCGGCGGTGCCGAAGCGGGTGGACATAGCATTCGAAGGCACCGCAGCCATATCCCCCAGGGTGGCGATGCCGAGCTGGCCAAGTTCCGTGACCGTGCGTGGGTCCGCGCCCAAGGCGATTTCCGCAAGCAAGGTGCGAAGCGGGAGGTCGGTGAGGAACTTAGCGGAGCCGCCGGGGGCCACCACGGCGGAAAAGCGAGTGGCGATGATCGCGGTGGCCATCTCATCGGCCACACCGGCGACAGCGTCGATGCCGCGGCGCGAGGCGGCGTCAATAAGCATCTCCGTCGCCGTGTCCTCCCCGCCGTGGAAGGCACCGGCGGCAGCCACATCCACCACGACAAGCCCGGGGCGCAGCACCTCTACGGAAGCGGCGACCTCGTCGAAGCTAGCGGCGAGGGCGGCGAACATTCTGCCGTCACGGTCCGGGTTGTCCTCCACCACGGTCAGTGTGGGCACGAGCGCCTGGGCGTGTCGCAGTTGCATCCCGCGGCGCACACCGTGCGTGCGCGCCACGTGCGAGCACGCTTTGATGCGGCGCTGGGAGGCGACGGCGATGGGCTCAATAAGTTCGTCGTCCGCATCTAGGCGCGCCGCCTGCACAGGCCAGTCCGGAAACCAGATCGCGGCGACGCGCACACTAACCCACCACCCGCAACGCCGGGCGCGGTGTGTCCGGGCCTGCGCCCAACGTGATCACCCGCGAGGCCGGTCGCGCACCTTTCGCCGCCACGCGCACCTTCAAGTCGATGCCGCGGATGCGGCCCGTGCCCCTGCCGATTCCGTGGATGCCCGTGACCTCTGCGGTGATCTCGAGTGCGGCCGAGGGCACACGCGTGCCGACGCTGAGCAGCGCCGCATTGCCCTTGCGCAACTTCGCCAGCACCGGCCGTGCCCGCACCGGCGACAACTCCAAGCTATGTGCAGTGCGTAACACCACCAGGTCGAGGCCTTCGGCGAGCACCCCGGCCACACTCAGCGCGTCAATGCCCGGATCCGGTACCGCCACCACGTGCTCCAGGTGCTCCGGGGTGATTCCCGCATAGGACAGCTCCGGCCACCCCACCACGCCGACGAACCCACCGCCAGCGGTGATTTGTTCGATCATTTCTACCGCCAGTGCGGCAGTGTCGCTGAGGTGGCTCACAGCCCGGCGCGGCACACCTCCGCTTGGAAAGAGAGTCCGAAGATCACCGTCAAGTTGCACCACGTCGGCCTCCTCGACGGCAGGCCGTGGTAGCTTGCCGCCGAGCGCGGACATGCGGGAGCGCAGCTCAGCGATCTGCTCGGCACGGCTGGGGTGTTCCAGCGCGACCCCAGCATCTCGAATAGGTGTTCCACTCACGTCGTTTAGTATGCACCCCCGGTCCGGCCCGGGCAACAGTAAAGGTCGAACAAATTTTCCCCGCACTGCCTCTCCGGTGGCCCACCTAACCACGCACGGTACGCTGACGCCATGCACTCCCACCGAAACGTCAGAGACATCCGCAACCTGCGCACCCCCATCCCCACGCCACCAATGGTTCAGGCCACAGCCTCGGTCATGGTGGCACTAAGCGTCGCGGTGGTGGTTTCCGGGGCCGCACTCATAGTCAAACTCGGCATCGCGATCGCCGCCACCACCATCGCGCTGCGCGTCACTCTAGCGCACCCCTACCGGCTGGAATTGCAGGCCTACGCGCAGCAGCGGAATGTGACGCAGGTGCCGTCGATAAGCATGATCGTGCCTCTCATACTGTGGTGGCTTTTAATCAAGCTCTCCCCGCTGGTAGCGCCCTGGCCTCTGTGGGGAGTCGGCGCGACCTTCGTCGTCGTCGCCGCACTGACCTGGCTATTATTCCCACACGTCGACGGCACACGCCGACTGGCCTACGCCTGAGCACTCAATCTAAGTCCCGGTCCGCCGCCCAGCGTGTGAGCTGATGACGGTTAGATGTTTGCGTCTTGCGCAAGATATTCGACGCATGAGTCTCGACCGTCTTGACCGAGATGAACAACTCCTGACCGATCTCCTTATAGGTATAGCCGCGCGCCAAAAGACGCAGCACCTCCAACTCGCGGCGGGTCAAGGAATCGACGGCTGGGTCCTCCACTGCCCCACCAGCGGCGAAAGCGTCAAGCACGAAACCAGCCAGGCGGGCAGAGAAATAAGCATCACCGGAATGCACCTGATGCACCGCCTCCGCAAGCTCGGCACCACCAATGTTTTTCGTCACGTACCCGCGGGCACCGGCCCGGATCAAGGCAATAACGTCCTCGGCAGCATCCGAGACAGAAAGCGCCAAAAAACGCGGGCCGGGCACAGCACCCCTGATCACGGCGAGGCCGCCCCCGTCGGGCATGTGGACGTCGAGAAGCACAACATCCGGAAGGGTGGTGTTAATGCCCGCGATGGCCTGCGCGACAGTTCCTGCCTCCCCCACGATGTCCACCGCGCCAGCTAGCTCAGCGCGCACCCCGGCGCGGAAAACAGAATGGTCATCAACAAGGAATACCCGAAGCATGCCCCCAAGGATAATTAACGCAAACGCTTCGGCACGTCGGGCTCACCCAAGGTGAGCATCAAGCGGTTCGCCCAGTTAAAAAAGGCTGCGGCGTTGATCACGTCGATGATGGCCAGCTCGTCGAGCCCCACCTCCCGCAGCCGCTCAATGTTGCCGGCGGACAAAGCAGGCGGGGTCGTAGTCAGCGCCACTGCGGCAGTACGGATTTCGGACCACACCGCAGAGCCCATATCCGCCGCCACCCCCTCATCCAACAGCCGGTCGATCGCTTCAGCGTCGCCGCCTTCCTCCTTCGATCGCGCCTGGTGCACCGAGGCGCAATACTCGCAGCCGTTGAAGCGCGACACCACGGTCGCGGCCAACTCACGCTCGGCACGACCCAAACCGCCGTCGGTGTTGTAGAAGATGTCCAGGTCCGTCAGCGTGCGCGCCTTGAGCGCCTCCGGGTCGCGGGCGAGCAGGCGGAAGTACTCGGAGCCGATCCGCTCCGGCTTGATCAGCGCCTCGATGTGACGCGGGGTGAAATCTTCTTTGGGCAGGTCTTTGAGCCAAGGCTTCCACCCCAGCGAGTGCGCGACGAAACCAGCAGGCGCGACGACCTGCGGAACCAGCGTGCGCGGGCCGGGGCGCCACCCTGGGTCCCTGACACCTGCAGCGCGGGGCACAGCCTCCCCGGCGTGGCCTGTGGCCCCGGCAAGCACCGCCACACCGTGGACTACGCGCATCTGGAAGGCAAGGAAAGAGACCAGTTGCGCCAGCGAAACGATCGCGTCTTCGCCCCACCCCGCCTCCTGCAAGTGCCCGATGGCTGCCGGGGAGGCGTCTTTCGGGTGGAAGGTCAGCAGGTGCGCAAAATCAAAGGCCGCAGCCAGCCTCGCGTCCAGCGCGCCAACCGGCTGGAAGGTGACAAAACCGCCGTCGTAGTAGGGCCCGGCAGACACCCCACGCGCCGCAAGCTTGTCGACGTCAACCGCCAGCGCCTCACCACCGTCTTCTTCGCTGAGCAGCTCGCGGTAGAACTGCCCCGCCCTGGCACTGCCGGAGATAGTGGCAACGAAGGTGGCCACCGCGTAGCGCCAGGCAACGGGAAACTCGCCGGGGCGCTCCGGCTCAAATAGGGCACGGAAGCTAAGTTGGGCGTTTTCACGCGCCTCGGGGCGCCGGTAGCGAAGCTGCGCAAGGTGGTCAGGCGTGCCAGCGAGCACATCGATGATGTCAGACAACGAAATCTCCTAACTCCCGGGCACGGAAGATCCTCCCCGGGATCGCGTCAATGAGTGTACGAGTCACCTTCGCCTGCGGGGCCTCGAACACCTCATCGGTGCGTCCAGATTCCACCTGGGAGCCCCGGCTGAACACGCTGACGGTATCCGAGATCTGCCGCACGACGGAAAGGTCGTGAGAAATGAAGATGTAAGTCAGCCCAAACTCCTCCTGCAGATCCGCAAGCAGCCGCAAAATCTGCGCCTGGACGGTGACGTCAAGGGCGGAGACTGCTTCGTCTAAAACCACCAGCTCAGGTTCGACGATGAGGGCACGGGCGATAGCGACACGCTGGCGCTGGCCGCCGGATAACTCGGCGGGGCGCCGGGTGGCAAGCTCCGGGGCCAAAGCTACCCGGTCGAAAAACTCGCGGGCCTTCTCCCGAGCTTTATTGCGCGGCACCCGGAAGAAATTGCGCACCGGCTCAGCAACAATGTCCTCCACGCTCATGCGTGGGTCCAAGGAGGAAAAGGGGTTTTGGTGCACCATCTGGATGCGGCGGCGCAGTGCGCGCTCGTGCGTTGCTGTCACGTCCTCACCGTCGAAGAAGATGCGACCCTCGCTCGGCGCATGAAACAGCGACACCGTCCTGCCGGTGGTGGTCTTGCCGGAGCCGGACTCGCCGACAAGGGCGTGGGTGGAGCCGCGCACCACCTCAAAACTGACCCGGTCGACGGCCGTGAAATCACCAAAGCGGACGCTGAGATCTTCCACAGTTAACAATGTCTCGCTCACCGTCGCCGGGCGGTGGGCGGCGTTGGCGACGGTGAGCGAGGGGGCGTCGGCAAGCAAGCGCTTGGAATAGTCCTCGCGGGGGCTGGCCAACACCACCTCTGCCGGGCCCGCCTCGACGACGCGGCCGCGCTGCATAATGACTACCTCATCGGCGCGATCCCCCGCCACCGCCAAATCGTGGGTGATCAACAAAACCCCCACACCCAACTGCTCACGCATACGGTCGAGCAGGTCAAGGATGGTCTTTTGCACCGTCACATCCAACGCGGACGTCGGCTCGTCAGCGATGAGCACCTCCGGCTCAAGCGCCACCGCCGCCGCGATGAGCACACGCTGCTTCATGCCGCCGGACAACTCGTGCGGGTACTGCCCATACCGTCGCTGCGGGTCATCAATGCCCACCTGCTCAAGAAGCTCAATCGCACGGGCCCGGCGGGAAGCCCGGTCGCCAATGCCGTGGATTTCCATCCCTTCCTCAATCGCGCGGCCGATCGTTGTGAGCGGATTGAGAGAGTTATTCGGGTCCTGCGGCACCACACCGATGCGTGCGCCGCGCAGGGCGCGCCACTGGGCCGGGGAATAATCCGTAATGTCCTCCCCGAAATAGCTCACGGTGCCCGAAACCACATTGGCGGCATCACCCAACAAGCCGATCGCGGCCATCGCCGAGGTCGTCTTGCCGGAACCGGATTCGCCCACCAGCGCAGTCATGCGCCCTGGACGCAGCTCGAAGCTGATATTGTCGACGGCGCGCACACAACCGTAATCCACGGTAAGGTTGCGCACCCCCAAAGCAACAGTGCTCATCATTATCCCTCCACACCGATGTTGCGTGATAGGTGGTTCGCTGACATGACGGTGGCGGCGATCGCCACACCCGGCAAAGCTATAGTCCACCAGGCAAAAGCCATGAAGTCGCGGCCCTCGGCGATGATCAGGCCCCACTCCGGCACCGGCGGCGGCGCACCGTAGCCGAGGAAGCCCAAAATGGACAGTTGCAGCACGGCGGTGCCGAACTGCAAAGCGGCCAAGGCAACAACAGGGGTCAGCGAGTTCGGCAAAACGTGGCGCCACAGCACCTGAGCGCGCGTCGCGCCCGAGCCGTAGGCAGCCTCAACATAATCGGCGCCCACCACGGTGATCACCTTCGAGCGGGTCAGGCGGGTAAACGTGGCGATCGTGGTGACACCAACGGCGAACGCCGCCTGCAAAGAGCCGAAACCGAGCACGATGATAAGCGACAGCGACAGCAAAATCCCGGGGATCGCCAGGGAGACGTCGACAAGCCTCATAATGACCGTGTCCACCCAGCCGCGGGCCGCACCCGCAACCAGGCCGAGCGCGGTGCCAGCAACCAGCCCGACCAACACAGCGACAGCCGCGCCCACCAGCGACTGGCGCGCACCATAGACCACGCGCGAATACAAGTCGCGTCCAACAGAATCGGTGCCGAACCAGTGCTCGGCACTCGGCGGCAAAAGCGCCACGTCCGTGCCGGTATAAGGGTCATCGGTGGCAAAGAAACCGGGAAACAACGCCCACGCCACCGCCACGGCAAGCACCACAATCGACAGGATGGAGCCCGGCGAGAACCAAGCAGACCGGGCAGTCCGGGCAGTCCGGGCAGTCTGGGCAGGGCGGGAGGTTTTGAAGTATTGAAGCAAACTCATGCGCGCGCCTCCTTCGGGCGGGTCCCGGTGCTGCGCAAGCGCACGTCCAGCACCGGATAGAGCACATCGACAATGAAATTGATCACCACATAAGCCACCGCAGTGAGAAGCACAACCCCAAGCAGCACCGGGGTGTCGCGGTTGGACACGGCGGTGACCACCAGCGAGCCCAGCCCCGTGCGACCGTAGACAGTCTCGGTGACCACGGCGCCGCTGACTAACTCACCAAAGAGCAACCCAGCCATTGTCAGCGCGGGAAGCAGCGCATTGCGCAGCACGCCACGCCAGAAAATGCGGGACTCGCTGGCGCCGCGAGCCCGCATCACCTGCACGAATGGTTGCGCACGGACTTCATCGACAGAGCGGATCAACACTTGCAGAAGCGGCGCCGTCATGGGCACGACCAAAGTCAGTGCCGGCAAAATCAACCCCTCCAACGGGCCTGGGTCAATCACATTGACCCAGCCGAGACGGAAGGAGAAAAACTGCAAAAGGAGAATCGCAATCCAAAACCCTGGCAGCGAAACCATGAAAGAAGGCAACGCGCGGAAGAAGGTCCCTACCGCCCCCATCCGCGGAAGGGTGGCCACGTAGCAACCCGCCACCGCGATGATGACCGCCGCCCCGACCGAAACCGCAGCCAAAGCCAAGGTGTGCGGCAAAGCGTCAGCAATCAAAGAGGCGACAGGGGTGCCGGTGCGCACGGAGTAACCGAGGTTGCCAGTGAGAAACCCACCGAGGGCTGTGAAGTACTGCACCGCAAGCGGTTTGTCAGCGCCGAGTTCTTCACGGATTTGTTCGATCTCCGCATGCGACAGCCCAAGAGCCGGGTCGGCGTAGCGCGCCATCACCCCGTCGGAAGGAAGGGCGGACAGAAGGAAAAACGCCACCGTGTAGGCAAGCAGCAAAACGATCAGGCCTTGCCCGAGGCGTTTGAGGGCGAATGTCATTTATTTTCCCTTCTCTTGGTGGTCGATCCACACGCTGTAGAAGGATGGGCGCGCCACCGACTCGGCCTGAAAGCCTTTAACCCATGGGGCAAGGGCGTAGACGACTGGCTCCTCAAACAGGGGCAGCGCGTACGCTTGCTCGGTGATGTAGTCCTGCACCTGTGCCACGGCGGCGGCGCGGTCCTCATCCTCACGCAGAGAAATTGTCTTGTGCAGCAACTCCTCAAGGTATTCATCTCCCAGCTCCCCATCGGCACCGCCGGCGAAGGGGGCGTTGATGAAAACGTTGCGTGCAGTTGCTGAGTAGAGCGATTCAATGGCGCCGTAGTCGGCGCGGCCCACCATGGAATGGTAAATCTGGATCTTCTTTTGGTCTTTCGCATCCGCGTTTTGGCTGGAGTTGTCGCCGGAGTTGATGGTTAGCTCCACGCCGATATTGCGCAGATGGTCCTGGATCATCGTCTGCACTTCCCTCGAGCGCGGCTGCGGGCCGGCGACGTTGACGCGCAGCGAGAGCCGTTCGCCGTCCTTGCGCCGGATCCCGTCCCCGCCGGGGACCCACCCTGCTTCCTCCAGCAGACGACGCGACTCATCCGGGTCGAAGGCGTAGTTGGCGTGGTCTTGCTTTTTGTAGCCGAGCCCTCCTGCGGCCACCGTGGAGGTGGCCACCGGGTAGGAAGGGGAGAACAGCACGCGGAGGATTTCCTCGCGGTTGATGCCGTGTATGAGCGCCTTGCGCACCCGGATATCTGCGAGCAGCGGGTGGTTGAAGCGGAAAGCGAGCTGGTTGTTCATCGCGTTGGTGCCGCGCGAGTAAATCTGCACACCGGCGTTTTCGAGGTAGCTCTCCGCCGGGGCGGTCACGCTGCGGATGATGTCTGCCTGGCCGGAGAGCACCGCGCCGGTGCGCATCGATTCTTCCGGAGCAAAAACGTAGCGCACTGCCCCGATGCGGGCCGGGCCTTGGTGCGGTACAGAAGGCGGCGCCCAGTTGTAGTCCTCGCGGGCGGAAAGGACCAGTTCAGTGCCGATTTTTTCGGAGGTGATGACGAAGGGCCCGGAACCTATGATGCTGACCGCGTTGCCGGGGCCGAAGTCTTCGCTGCGCAGTGCCAAGGTGGCGTCGGAAAGCAGCCCCGCGTTGTAGACGGAGACTGCTTGGGCAAATCCCGGCGCGGGTTCGGTGAAGTGGAAGCGTACCGTGTCCTCGTCGACGACCTCGCCATGGTCGTAACCGCCGATCTGCTCTGAGCTGTTTAGCAGGCGGGATTTGTCGCCCTTGCCGTAGAGGTCGATGTTGTCCACGATGTTCTGCGCGGTCATGGGGGTGCCGTCGGAGTAGGTCACGTCCGTGCGGATGTGGAAGGTGAACTCGGTGGCGTTTTCGTTGATCTCCGGGAGCTGTGTAGCGATCCAGGGTTGCAGCTCGAGAGTTTGTGGGTCTTGGTAGAGCAGACGGTCGGTGATTTGGTTGACCACGCCGCCGTTGGGGTAGAAACCGGCTGCTGGCGGGTACAGGGTGGTAAACCAGTTTGGTTCGAGGTAGGTCAATATGTCGTTGCCGGGCGCGTTCGGGCTGGTCGTGTCCGTGTCTTTGGGTGCGCCCGCGCAACTGGACATAAGGGTTGCCGCGGCAAGGATCGCCGCGAGCGCCCAGTGCGCGCCTCCTTTACTCTTCTTTGGCATGACCGGCAGGCTACCACATTTAGACGGAGCGGTTTTATCAATGTAGACAGTTCAGTACGTTAGCTGGTGGGGGGAAGGTAGACTAAGTGCCATGCACGCCGAGAAATCCATCGCCCTCGTGGGAATGGGCCCACGCGGAATCTCCACCATCGAGCGCATCGCCGCCTACCTCTCCGACAAAAACACACCACCTTTTACCCTCCACCTCATCGACGACGCCGAAATCGGCGCCGGGCGCGTCTGGGACACCAACCAGACGCGCACGATGCGCATGAACACGCTCGCCGGTGCGGTCACGCTCTTTACTGAGCCCGGCGCCACTGTCGGCGGCTGCATACTCAACGGCCCCACCATGTACGAGTGGATCCAACTCCAACGCGGGGAAACAGAAAACGTCGGAAAGGCCGCACGCACGCTTTTCGACGCCCACCCGACCGAGCCCAAACACCTTTCTCGCTACGCCACAGAAATCGCCGCCACCCGCCCAGAATCGAACCCTACCCGCGCCTTATACGGCGAATACCTGCGCTGGGTTTTCGGAGTCGCACTAGCGCAACTGCCGCCAACAGTGAAAGTGCGCACCCACCGCCGCCGCGCCGAGTCGATCCACGTGCGCGGCAACCGCGACGCCATCAAGCTCGACAACGGCTCCACCGTGCTCGCTGACGCCACCGTTTTATCCACCGGGTGGGTCCAACCCGCCTCCCCCTTCATGTCCGGCGGCGTGTGGGTGGGCCCAGATAACCCCATCGAGCAGGACGTGGATTCGCTTCCGGCCGGCGAGGAAGTGTTGGTGCGCGGGCTCGGCATGGGCTTTTTCGACCTGATGGCGCTGAGCACCATTGACCGTGGGGGCCGCTTCGTACAGGACCCAACCACCCGCTCGGGGCTGCGCTACGAG
Organism: Corynebacterium sp. BD556; assembly: GCF_038452275.1. Lineage (NCBI taxonomy): Bacteria > Bacillati > Actinomycetota > Actinomycetes > Mycobacteriales > Corynebacteriaceae > Corynebacterium > Corynebacterium mayonis. The sequence continues at coordinate 2,288,157 of NZ_CP141643.1, read as the reverse complement.
CCTTCCGGGCGGGAGCCGCACCTGGTGGTCACCTCCGGGCGCGGCTACCCCTACCTACCCAAATCCGAGTACCGCTCCCTGCCGCCCCAACCTTTGCTGCCGCGGCTGCGCACCACCCTTAAACATCTCAAGCGCACCGAGGACCCCATCAGCTTTGGCACACAGGTGTGGCCGGCACTAGTCCGCGACTCCTACGCCGCCTACTACAGCACGCTTTCTCGCGTGCGCCCCGACGCACTGCACGTGGAAATACATGAAGTAGTGCGCCGCATTGAGGAGGCCGACCTTGAATCCGCGGCGACAACCTCCGACATTGAGCGGGTCCCGACCGCACTCAACGCTGCGCTGAGCGCGGTGGCAGATGAGCCTTTCGACATGCTCGACTGGATCGACCCGCTGCGCAACGCCGACGGTTTGAGCATCGTTGCACTCAACAGCATGATTGCGAGTCGGATGGAGCGCGACATCACCGAAGCCGTCGCGGCCTGGGATTCGCCGCTCAAGGCGGCGCTGTGGGAGATTTCAGCGGCCCGCAAACCCACGGCGATCGCGGTCGAAAACGGCCGCGGCGCCGAACAGGACCGAGTGGGCGCACTGCGCGACTACCTCGCCTTTGGCCAGATGGTTGGCTCCGGCCCGCCGCTGTTTCGCACCCGCGAACTGCTCGCGCTTCACGACGCCGGCCTTGTCACCTTCTTGGGCAACAACCCCACGGTCACAGGCGGGCCCGATGGTTACAAGGCCGTCAGTTCCACCCGCAGCTTCAGCGCGAGCGCGCTTGCCGACGCCTTCTTGCCCAGCCCCGACATCCGCCTGACCATCGACGCCCTGGGAACCTCACTGCTGAAAAGCGGCCGAACCCGCCCCTTCGCTCCCCACGGCACCCCCACCTCCGCCCCAGAAACCGACGAGGCTACCCGCCGCACAGTGCGCCACGACGGTGGCCTAGACCCGCGCCTGCACATCGCCGGAATCCCCACCGGCGGGCAATGGGCAGACACAACGATCTCCCCCATGCCCGGCACAAACGCCCCCTTCCTGCAAGAAACAGACAAGGTCGCCGCCTCGCTTTTGCGCGCCGCGGGGATCCTCACACAGCCAGACTAAGCGCCACCTCAGTGCCGTGCCCCGCCGCAGCGGAAATGGTGGCTGTCCCCCCGGCGCGCTCCATACGCCCGATGATCGAGTCGCGCACACCGTGGCGATCCTCCGGGATTTGTGCAACATCGAAACCGGGGCCGCGGTCGCGCACAAAAACCGACACCTCGCCACCTAAGTGCTCGGCGTAAACATCGACGCGGGCCACACCCGCGTGCTTCGCGGCGTTGACCATCGCCTCGCGTGCCGCCATGACGATCGCCTCCGTTTGGTGCGTGTAGGCCACATCCTCCCCGACGGTGACCGGGCGGATGCTGACACCATGCAAGTCCTCAACCTCTCCAGCCGCCTTGGCCACGGCCCCGAACAGCGACCTCGTCTCGTTTTGAGTGTGCGAGTCGGCGTCGAAAAGCCACGCCCGCAACTCGCGCTCCTGACTACGCGCAAGACGAGCCACATGCGCCGAATCACCGGCGTGTTTCTGAATCAAAGCCAGTGTTTGCAACACCGAATCGTGTAAACGTGAGGCGAACTCGGCACGCTGATCCGCCACCGCTTTAGCTTGGCGCTCCGCCACCAACGAGGAGGCGAGCCGCACCACCAAAGGCACCACCAACAGCGCAATACCGAACACCGTGGCCAGCACCGCCACGACAATACCTGCGGTTCCGCCTGCATCTCCCAACAGCGCAACCGCCATCACCCCGCCCATCACCAGTGAAACACCAAGCGCCAAAGCAAAGAAATTACCCACCGAGGACAACCCCCGGTCATAGGCCTGCCAAGCGACGACCGCGCCGACGACGACGATGCCAGCCAGCAAAACAAACACCCCTCCCACGCCGCTGACCAAAGCCAGCGAAGTCACCGCCCCCACCACCGCTAAGGCGACGAGCAGCATATATACCGGGGCGGGCCAGCTCGTCTTTATAGGACGGTCCCCTTGGGCTGCTTCGGGCTCCAACGGGCTAAACACCCACAACATCGCATAGAGCAAAAACCCGAACCCGTTGGCAAAGCTCGCCGCCGCGAAAAATACCCGCACCCAGCGCAGATCAACATCCAACTGGGAGGAAAGCCCGGCGGCGACGCCGCCGACAACACGGCCACGCCTAGCGCGCGTAAAACGCGGAAACAACACGCCCTCGGCGCCCACAGAAGCGCGGCGTGCGGAAGATGCAGGCATGAAACCATCATCGCACGCGGCAGCGCTGAGCGGATCGGGGATAACCCTGAAATTGAAATTCAGGGTCGTTCCCGATGGTGCATGGCCAAGCTGTGCGAAAGACTTGAAGCATGAACACCAACAAACCGATCCAGCACCCCGAGCCCACTTTCAACGACACCCTCAAGCAACTGTGGGCCACCCGCCCACCCCGGATTCCCTCCAAACAAGGCGGCAACGCCATGCTCGCCGGCGTGTGCGAAGGCATTGGCGCGCGCTACAGCATCGACCCCCTCATCGTGCGCATCGCCTTCGTGGCGCTGGCTTTTACCTTCGGTGGCGGGATCTTCCTCTACCTGCTTTTCTGGCTCAACATGCCACTGTTTGGCACAACCGTCTCCCCGTGGCGGGCCATCAATATGCCCAATGATCGCCTCACACAGGTAGAAAAAGACCAGCGCAACACCGGCTGGGCGCTTCTCGTTGGCCTTTTTATCTTCCTGCCCTCGATCGCCGCGGGCGACGGCAGTTGGGCCGCGAGCTGGGTGGTCACTGTCGTGGCTGGCGCTACGGCCATCTACCTGCTGCACCGCGCGCGTCCCGTTGCACCGGAAGGTCTGCTCCCCCGCCCCGCCGACCTGGGCCAAGAACAAGAACACACACCGGCTTCGACTCAACCGCAAGGCACGGCCCTGCGTCTCGACACCTCCAACCTCACCGTCCCCGAAGGCTACGAGCACCCCGCCCAAACTGCCCCGACGCCACCTAGCTGGGACCCGCTGGGGGCTGCGCCCGGACTGTGGCACCTCCCGGAGCCACCGGAAGCACCGGCCCAAGAACAACCACGCACACGAGCCAACCCGCTGCGCTGGATACTCATCGGCTTAATTCCGCTTGCTGTCGCGCTTTCCGTGGCTGCCGCAGCTTTCACCCTCGGCGTACCTTGGTTCTCCGTCAACACAGAGAACTCCAATATGCACATCAATGTCAGCGACCATTTGGAGGACACCTACGACTCCTCCGTCGGCACCACCCGGATCGACCTGAGCGAACTTGAACCGCTCAAGGAATCGCGGGAAGTCACCATCGACCACGGCATCGGCACCGTGGAGATCATCGCGCCGAAAAATGTGCGGGTGGAAATGACGTGCGACGTCGGCGTAGGCACAGAAGACTGCCCCCCGGTGATCAACGACGATGCCGAAGGTCGAACCCTGCGCCTCAACGCGCACGTCGGCATCGGCAGTATCACCGTGCGAGACGCCGCCTAAACCTGGGCCGTGTCTATTCCCACTCGATAGTTCCCGGCGGCTTCGAGGTCACGTCCAACACGACGCGGTTGACCTCAGCGACCTCGTTGGTGATGCGGGTGGAAATTATCTCCAGGACCTCATAGGGCACGCGCACCCAGTCGGCCGTCATCGCATCCTCCGAGGCGACGGGACGCAACACGATCGGATGGCCGTAGGTCCGCCCGTCTCCCTGGACGCCGACAGAGCGGACGTCGGCAAGCAAGACGACGGGGCACTGCCAGATCTGCTCGTCAAGGCCGGCGCGAGTGAGCTCCTCGCGGGCGATGGCGTCAGCGGCGCGCAGCGTCTCCAAACGCTCCTGCGTGACCTCGCCAACGATGCGGATACCCAGGCCCGGGCCCGGGAAAGGCTGGCGGTTGACAATGACCTCCGGCAGGCCCAACTCGCGCCCCACGGCGCGGACCTCATCTTTAAACAGCAGGCGCAGCGGCTCGACGAGGGTGAACTCCACATCGTCCGGAAGCCCGCCCACGTTATGGTGGCTCTTGATGTTTGCGGTACCGCTGCCCCCACCGGACTCAACCACATCCGGGTACAAAGTGCCCTGCACCAAAAAATCCACCTGGTGGTCCGAGAGAACCTCAGCGACGGCGCGCTCAAAGGAACGGATAAACTCCGCGCCGATAGCCTTGCGCTTCGCCTCCGGCTCGCTGACCCCAGCCAACTTATCCAAAAAGGCTTGACGCTCGTCCACAGTGACCAGCTTCGCGCCGGTCGCGGCAACGAAATCGGTTTCTACCTGCTCTCGTTCCCCCTGGCGAAGCAAGCCGTGGTCAACGAAAACGCAGGTTAAACGGTCACCAATAGCGCGCTGAACTAAAGCCGCCGCCACGGCGGAATCGACACCTCCCGACAGACCACAAATGGCCCGGCCGTTGGCGCCAACTTGCTGGCGCACCTGCTCAATGAGCTGCTCCGCAATGTTGGAGGCCGTCCAAGTCTGCTCCAGCCCAGCGATCTCGGTGAGGAAGCGGGTCAGCACCTGCTGGCCATGCGGGGAGTGCATAACTTCCGGGTGGTACTGGACACCCGCGAGGCGCCGAGCGGTGTTTTCAAAGGCGGCGACAGGCGCGCCGGGGGTCGAAGCGGTGACCTCAAAGCCCTCCGGGGCGCGGGTGACCGAATCGCCGTGGCTCATCCACACTGGGTGCTGCTGCGGCAACCCCTCATGAAGCACGCCCGACGCACTGGTCATGGTCGTGCGACCGTACTCGCGGGCACCGGTTTCCTCCACGGTGCCGCCAAGGGCCTGGGTCATGAACTGGAATCCGTAGCAGATGCCAAAGATCGGCAGGTCAAGCTCGAAGACGCCCTCGTCGAGGTGCGGCGCACCCTCGGCATAAACCGAGGCAGGTCCGCCGGAGAGCACCAGCGCCGCCGGGTTCTTCTCGCGGATTTCGGCGGCAGTGATCGTCGAAGGCACGACCTCGGAATAGATACGTGCTTCGCGCACGCGACGGGCGATAAGCTGCGCGTACTGGGCGCCGAAATCGACGACGAGTACCGGGCGAGGTTGGGCATAAGTCACGCCCCAAAGCTTAACGCACACAAGGCCCGGTGCCCTAGCGGGGCCCAGGCCTTGTGACGGCGAAACGACGTGCCCGCTTAGCGACGCATCGCCAACCCCACTTTCTGGAAAGACTTCAGCTCCGTGTAGCCGCACTTGGCCATGGCACGGCGCAACCCACCCACAAGATTCATCGTCCCGTAAGGGTCCGTCGCCGGGCCGTTGAGGATGACATCCAACGGTTCGCGCTCACCCAGGTAACCCGTGGGCACAACCGAACCGCGCGGGAAGCGCGGGTGCGCCGCCGCAGCCTCCCAATACACCCCGTGGCCCGCGGCTTCCTCGGCGGCGGCCAAAGGGCGGCCCACCATGACGGCGTCCGCCCCGCAGGCGATTGCTTTGGCGATGTCCCCGCTGTTTTCGATCTCACCGTCTGCGATGACGTGAACGTAGCGCCCGCCAGTCTCGTCTAAATACTCGCGGCGCGCAGCCGCGACATCAGCAATGGCGGTGGCCATCGGCATGCCAATGCCCAACGTCTTGCTGCTGGTCGTGTCGCCTGAGCCGACGATAATGCCCGCGGCCCCGGAGCGCATCAGGTGGGTGGCGGTGGTGTAGTCATAGACACCTCCGGCGATCACCGGCACCTCCAAAGAACCGATGAACTCCTTTAGGTTCAGTGCCTCCCCGCCGCTTCGGACGTGCTCCGCCGAAATCAACGTGCCTTGGATGAACAAAATCTCAGCGCCGGCTTGCACGACCTTCGGCGCGACCTCGCGGGCGTGTTGCGGGGAGACACGGACACCGACGGTCACCCCGGCGTCGCGCACTGTGGCGATGCGCTCGCCAAGCAGATCGAAGTCGATGGGGGCGGAATGCAACTTCTGCAAAATACGTGTCGCCGATGCGCGGGAGTTGAGCATCTCGTCCATGTGGGCGAAATCTTCTTCTTCTACCGCACCGATCCCGGCGACCTGGGCGATCGCCTCCCGGTAGTTGGCGTGGCGGCCGAGCACACCCTCCGCGTCGATCACTCCGAGCCCACCGAGTCGACCCATCTCAATGGCGAACTCCGGGCTGGCCAGGGCGTCCGTCGGGTGGGAGATCACCGGAAAATCGAAGGAGTAAGCGTCGAAGTTCCAGCTCGTGTCCACGTCCGAGGAGGAACGGGTGCGACGCACGGGGACCACGGAGACGTCGTCAAGCCGAAATGCTCGACGCGCTTCGCGGCCAATCCCGATTTCGACGTATTCGCGCATAAAAGCAGTGCCCCTTCCGGTTAGCTGCGGTAGTTCGGTGCTTCGACGGTCTGCTCGATGTCGTGCGGGTGGGACTCGCGCAAACCGGCCGCCGTAATCTGGACGAACTGGCGCTTTTGCAGCTCCTCGATGGAAGACGAGCCAGTGTAGCCCATCGCCGCACGCACACCACCGATGATCTGGTGGGTAAGCGAATCGATCTCGCCGCGGAAAGGCACCCGCCCTTCGATTCCCTCCGGCACCAGCTTGTCCTCGCTGGACACTTCGGCCTGGAAGTAACGGTCCTTGGAAAAGGAACGCTTCTCTCCGGTCAGGCCACGTCCCTGCATCGCACCCATGGACCCCATGCCGCGGTAGCGCTTGTACTGCTTGCCGCCAACGACCACTATCTCGCCTGGGGCTTCCTTCGTGCCGGCAAGCATGGAGCCGAGCATGACGGTCGATGCACCAGCCGCCAAAGCCTTGGCGACGTCACCGGAGTGCTGCATGCCACCATCCGCGATGACCGGAACACCAGCGGCCTTAGCCGGCACACTAGCCTCAAGGATCGCGGTGATCTGGGGGGCTCCCACGCCGGCCACAACGCGGGTGGTGCAAATCGAACCTGGTCCGATACCCACCTTGATCGCGTCCGCCCCAGCTTCCACCATGGCTTTAGCGGCCTCTCTGGTGGCCAGGTTGCCGCCGATAACGTCGACGCGGTCGCCGAAGTCCTTCTTCACCCGACTCACCATCTCAAGCACGCGGTTGTTGTGGGCGTGGGCGGAGTCGACCACGAGGGCATCAACACCGGCCTCAACAAGAAGGCCGGCGCGCTCATAGGAATCGTCGCCGGTGCCGACACCCGCGGCGACCAGCAGGCGTCCCTGGTTGTCCTTGGAGGCGTTCGGGTACTGCTCGGATTTTACGAAGTCCTTGACGGTAATCAGGCCGGTGAGCTTGTTGTTCGCGTCGACAATCGGCAGCTTTTCCACCTTGTTCGCGCTCAGCAGGCTAAGAGCATCTTCTTTGCTTACACCGTCACGGGCGATAACCAGTGGCATAGCTGTCATGACTTCGGTGACGCGGCGGTTGAAGTCGCGCTCGAAGCGCATGTCACGGTTGGTGATGATTCCCACCAGGGTGCCATCAGCATCAACTACCGGCAGGCCAGAGATGCGGAAGCGGGCGCATAGCTCGTCGACGTCGGCGATCGTCATGTCCGGCGAGGCGGTAACCGGGTTGGAAATCATGCCGGATTCGGAACGCTTCACCAGGTCGACCTGCTCTGCCTGGTCCAGAGCGCTCAGGTTACGGTGCAGCACGCCGATACCGCCTTGGCGCGCCATGGCAATAGCCATGCGCGACTCGGTGACAGTGTCCATGGCAGCGGAGGCGATAGGCATGGACAAGCGGATGTTGCGGGTGAATTGGGAGGAGGTGTCCACCTCACCCGGAACAATGTGCGATTCTGCGGGGAGCAGAAGCACATCGTCAAAGGTCAGACCCCGCAGGGCAATTTTATTCGGGTCATCTCCGCCCGTCGCAACCCGATTGGTGACATCTTCAAGTGCCATAAAAAGTGCAACTCCTTCGCGCGTTATGTAGCCCTGCCTGTTTCAAACATGATATAACGGGGCACCAAATTCTCCTACAGCTCCACTACTGGAGGGGAATTGCTACTGCCACGCAGCCGCAATATGGTGTCTTGTTGTGAACTATGACGACATGATGCCCCTCGACCCGTTCGCGGACGACCCCAATGACCCGGCATCCTTCATCGAGGATGATGAGGTCGTCGAGCCCTTGTCACCCGAGGAGCGCATCGACGTCATCCGCGATCTCGCCCAAGTCCGCGAATTCAAGGCCATGCTCGGCCCCCGCGGCATCCTCGGCATCTACTTCATGTGCGAGGACTGCGAGCAGGTCCACTACTACAACTGGGAGATCATGGAGGGCAACATGATCGCCACCCTGCGCGGTGAGCTGCCCCCCGTACATGAACCGAGCGCCCAGCCCAACATCGACGCTTACGTTCCTTGGGACTACGCCTGCGGCTACCTCGACGGGCTCGAAGCGCCGAAATAAACCAGGGCCTAAAACTGCGGCCACGCCCCTGCCGGCCGCTAAATGTCAGCAGCCCTTAGCCGTGGGAGCTGTTCATCTGCACCTGCGGCCCGTTATCCTCCGGGATGCTGCGGGGGGTCGGCTCCCCGGTTAACAGGTCGGTGCGCGAATTGGCCACCGAGGTTGAGCTCGGCTCCGGGCTCGCTCCCGAAGATTTCGGCGTCGACGGCTGCGCACTGGGCGTGACGGTGACCGTCACAGTCATAACCTCAGTCACGGTAGCGACCTCGGTCGTGGTGGTCACCTCCCGGGTAGGCAGCGGCTTGCGCGCAGATGTCAACGCGGCGCCCGTCTCCGCGTCAGGTTTGTGCCTCACCTCGCTCGACCCCGGCACAGTGACAGAGGTTGTCTCAACCGTCGTCTGCGTCAAAGTGTTGCTCCGCGGCTGCTCCTTTTGCATCGAATCGACAAGCACACGCGCCTGCTCCAGAAGCTGACGAGCCGTGTCCTCGTCGCCAGAGGCGTTCGCCGCCTCCAAGTTATCCAGAGTAGAAGCCAGCTCCACCACCGTCTCACGCTCACCGAACACCGCGGTGGAAACACCCCACAGCGGCGATCCCGGGGTCGCGCCGTAAAGCGCGGCACCAGTGCCGACAACGGCAACGGTCGCCGCAGCAGCACCAATCACACCAGAGGTCCAGGGGCTTACGCGGCGGCGCAAACGGGCCTCATCAAGAGAGGCGACACCGGAGCCTGCACCTACCACTCCAGCAACCTCCGGCGGCTGCGGCAGCGGACGCTCCACGTCTTCACGCAACCGCAAAAGCAACGAAGCCAGCTCATCTTCCCCACCGGAAGGATCCTCGCCGCGTGACAGGGCGGTCAGGAACGCATCATCGTCGACAACCGGCTGCAGGTACGGAAAGGCATCCCGGGGCTCGCCCTCGTGAGAACGACGGTTCATGCTATTTCCCTTCTTCCACGGCCTTGCGGAGGGTGGCTAGAGCGCGGTGCTGAGCGACACGCACGGCTCCCGCGGTGCCACCCACAATTTCCGCTGTTTCCTCCGCTGACAACCCCACGAATACCCTCAGGATGAGAATGTTCCTGGCCTTTTCACTCAGTACATCGAGAAGTCCTCTCACTCTGTTACTTTCATCGCTCAGCAGCGCCAAGTCCTCGGGCGTTCCGCCGCTAAACTCCTCGTCGGGCACCTCCTCTGTGGGGCTTAGCTTGTCGCGGGCCATCGCGCGGTGAGCGTCGGCAACCTTGTTAAACGCGATGCCATAAACAAACGCCATGAAGGGCCGCCCCGTGTCCACGTAACGCTCAATGGAGGTGGCCACCGCAAGACAGATCTCCTGCGCCACGTCCTCGGCGGTGGGGGTGCGCCCTCCGCCGATGCGGGCGCGTGCGTAGCGCAGCACCGGCGTGTGAATCAGCCGGATAATTTCCTGGAGGGCGCGCTGATCGCCCTCGGCAGCGCGGGGGACGAGGGAAGCGAGAGTGGAATCTAGCTCGGATGTAGACATCGCTTGGCCTCCTCCACTCTCGCCCGCAGTGTGGTGTCGTCGCTGGATACTTTTCGCCTAGCTTCCACGCGCGGGTGAGCGGGAAATGGAAACGCTTGCGTCAACACAGTAATCGACGAATAAGTCTACGCCTCGCGGCCTAACGATACACAACGAGCAGCGCTTAAAGACGGACATTTCCGCAGGAGGCAGGGTCAAACAAGAAGTTCACCGAGGTTTAACCTTGGCCCTAAACCGCAGGTGGGGGCGTTTTTCTTCCAGCGCAAAGCCCTCTTTCCAACTCGCCGTCACCGAGGCGACACCTACCGTTAACCATCTTTCGCAAGTATTCGTCAGCGGGAGCCGGAAGGAATGTCCTTCCGGCCAGGATGATCCCCAGTTGTAGTTTTCGTGAACAAGGAGCCACTTTTCATGTCACAACCCCACCTGCTTCCGGGACCGAACGCGGACTTTTGGGATTGGCAACTGCGCGGCGCGTGCCGCGGCGAAGCCTCCGAGGTTTTCTACCACCCGGACGGGGAGCGCGGACGCGCTCGGACCCAGCGTGAAAACCGCGCCAAGGCCATCTGTTACTCCTGTCCGGTACTCACCCAGTGCCGCGACCACGCGCTGAGGGCGGCGGAGCCTTACGGCATTTGGGGTGGCATGAGCGAATCCGAGCGCCAGGCAGTGCTGCGCGGCGGCTCCCACGGTATGAAGGTTGCCGCTTCGGCGGCCTCCTCCCGCTAGCGCTGTGGGTTGAAAAACACCACAACCCTGGCTGCGGCGCGACTGCGCTGCGGCCAGGGTTGTTGAGGGGATACCTAGTGGGCGTGACCGTGGGAGTGCTGGGTGCTGTCCTCCTCCGGCTTCGTCACAACGGAAGCTTCGGTGGTTAGCACCATGCGAGCCACGGAGGCCGCGTTGACTACAGCGGAGTGAGTGACCTTGACAGGGTCGATGATGCCCTGCTCAAGGAGGTTGCCGTACTCAAGCGTGGCGGCGTTAAAACCTTCACCGTTGCCCAGCTCGGCAATCTTGGACACCACAACGGAGCCGTCGAGTCCAGCGTTTTCGGCGATCCAGAAAGCTGGCTTGACCAGTGCGCGGGAAACGGCGAGCACACCGGTTTTCTCCTCGCCCTGGAACTGCTCGGCGTAGCCTACAAGCTCTTTGGCAATCTGCACCAGGGCGGAACCGCCGCCAGCGATGATGCCTTCTTGGGCTGCGGCGCGCGCGGCGTTGATGGCGTCTTCGACGCGCAGTTTGCGCTCGTTGACCTCGGTTTCGGTGGCGGCGCCGACGCGCAGCACAGCAACTCCTCCGGAGAGCTTAGCGAGGCGCTCCTCCATCTTTTCCTTGTCCCAGGTCGAGTCGGTGGCCTCGATGTCGCGCCGGATCTGCGCACGGCGCTCCTCAACGGCCTCGGCGGTGCCCGCACCGTCGACGATGACGGTGTCGTCCTTCGTCACGCTAATGCGGCGGGCGGAACCGAGGTGCTCAAGGGTAGCGTCTTTGAGGTTGATGCCAACCTCCGGGTCGATGACGGTGGCGTTAGTGACAACCGCCAGGTCGTCCATGAATGCCTTGCGGCGCTCACCGAAGTAGGGCGACTTCACGGCGACAACCTTGATCGACTTGCGGATCGAGTTGACCACCAGGGTCTGCAGCGGCTCGCCGTCGACGTCTTCCGCAATGATCAGCAACGGTACGGAGTCGTTGGCGACCTGCTCCAAAAGGGGCAGGAAGTCCGGCAGGGAGGAGATCTTGTTGCGTACCAGGAGCACGCGGGCGTCCTCCAACACGGCCTGGCCGGCTTCTGGGTCCGTCATGAAGTAGGGGGAAAGGAAACCCTTGTCAAAGGAAATACCCTCGGTAATGTCCACGTAGGACTCGATCGACTGGGATTCCTCGACGGTGAGTACACCGTCTTTGCCCACCTTGTCCATGGCGCCGGCAACCATCGCGCCGACTTCCGGGTCGCGAGAGGACACGGTGGCCACGTTGGCGATCTCGGTAGAGGACGACACCGGGGTGGCGCGGTTTATCAGTTCTTCGACAACCTTCTCGGCTGCAGCGCGGATGCCGTGGTTCAAAGCTACCGGGTTAGCGCCGGCGGCGACGTTGCGCAGACCTTCGGCGACGAGCGCCTGGGCCAGAAGGGTCGCGGTGGTGGTGCCATCACCGGCGATGTCGTTGGTCTTGACGGCCACGGACTTCACAAGCTGCGCACCGAGGTTTTCGAAAGGATCCTCAAGATCGATGTCGCGGGCGATGGTCACGCCGTCGTTGGTGACAGTCGGCCCGCCCCACGCCTTAGACAGGACCACGTTGCGGCCGCGGGGGCCGAGGGTGACCTTAACGGCGTCGGCGAGGGTGTCCACGCCACGTTGGATGCCCTCGCGAGCTTCCTGGTCAAATGCAATGAGTTTTGCCATTGGTGGCTATGCCCCCTTTATTACTTTTCGACGACGGCCAGCAGGTCGCGGGCAGACAGGAGCAGGTACTCCTCGCCGTTGTACTTCAGCTCGGTGCCGCCGTACTTAGAAAACACCACAGTGTCGCCTTCCTTGACGTCGATGGCGATGCGGTTGCCCTGATCGTCGAGGCGGCCCGGGCCGACGGCAATGACGACGGCTTCCTGGGGCTTTTCTGCTGCGGAATCCGGGATTACCAGGCCGGAGGCGGTGGTGGTTTCGGCCTCGGCGATCTGGACGAGAACTTTGTCTTCGAGCGGCTTGATGTTGACGTTTGCCATGATCGACAACCTTTCGTGTGTTGAGCCTTAAAGCTTCAAGTATCAGCAGAGATAAAGGTCTTTAAGTGGGCACAGCCGTCGTCGCGGGTGAACAACTGAGCTCTTAACAACCTGTTAGCACTCTACCCCCACGAGTGCTAACTCTCAACACGCCCCCAACCTCCGCAGAGGTGTTTAGTCTAGGCCTGATCCGCAGCACGGTTAATCACCGCGTTGCGCCACAGCTGGTACTCATCCTCCGCATCCTCACGATAGTTACGCACCGCACGGATCGCCTGCTCCACCGAGGAAATGGTCGACTCATCAACGCTTTTCCCCTCCTTGGCAGCGAAAATGACCGGGCCGCAAATCGCCCGGCTCGGATCGGTGAGAAACTCCGGATTTGCAGTATCGGCAGTATTGCGGGCCAGCGAAGCCACCGGGTTCGGCTCCATGCCTTCCTTACCAGCGTTCGGGTTAAAGATCGCGTGGAAGCGATTGCCCTCCTGCTCGAAGGCAACGTCAACGAAGTCGTCGACAAGCGAGCCCAGGAACTTGTGGGCAGTGTCCATGTCGAACACGATCCGGCGGTAGCTCAAATCGGGGTTGACCAAGAAACCGAAGCGTTCCTTATCTGCCTGTTCCGGATGGGTGGTCACAATCGGAGTGTGGTTTAACGAGGCGGCGTCGTTCATGATGTCCAGCATCTTTCCGTGAAGAAGACAATTCTGGATTAAAACTAACCTGTTTTGCCCCACTTGGCAGCGCGAGCGGCAACAAACGCTAAACCAGGGGAACCTCCACCTCCAACGAAGGGTTCGTCGCGGCGGCCAAATCGGACCCCTGTGCACCCTCGTGGATTAGCTGGGCAGCCAACGCCGCGATCATCACACCGTTATCGGTGCACAGGGAAAACCGTGGGATACGCAGCTCAATGCCATTGTCCGCGCAACGCTTCGCAGCCAGCTCACGCAACCGCGAATTCGCCGCAACACCCCCACCTAAAAGCAGCGTCCGCGCGCCCGTGTCCGCGCAAGCCAACATTGCTTTCTTAGTCAGCACATCGCAAACGGCTTCTTGGAAAGAAGCGCACACATCCTCCACCGAAATCACTCGCCCGTCGGCTTCCGCCTTCTCCACGTAGCGCGCGACAGCGGTTTTCAGCCCGGAAAAAGAAAAATCATAGCGGTGCTCACCGCGCAGGTCCTCGGCCTTGCTTAGCCCCCGCGGAAAATCGATAGCCGAAGGGTTTCCCTTCTGCGCAAACTTGTCCACAACCGGCCCGCCCGGATAGCCCAACCCCAGCAGGCGTGAAACTTTGTCGTAGGCTTCGCCGGCGGCATCGTCAAGGGTAGAGCCCAATTCCCGCATCGGCTTGCCCACCGCGTCGACTTCCAGTAGCTGTGTGTGCCCGCCGGAGACAAGCAAGGCGATCGAGTGCGGCAATTCGCGGTCATCATCAAGATTCGCTACGGCAACGTGCCCACCCAGGTGATTGACACCGTAGAAAGGCACCCCCCACGCCGCGGCATAGGCCTTCGCCGCCGAAGCACCAACTAGCAGCGCACCCGCCAGGCCCGGGCCGATCGTTGCGGCGACAGCATCAGGCTTGTCGACGCCCGCCTCACGCAACGCCTCCTCCATCACCTGCGGCATGGATTCTAGGTGGGCCCGCGACGCGATCTCCGGCACGACCCCGCCAAATCGGGCGTGCTGCTGCATCGACGACGCCACCGCATCCGCGAGTACCTCCATCGAACCGTCCGAATCCAGCCGCACCACACCCACGCCCGTTTCGTCGCAGGAGGATTCAATGCCCAAGACAATCATGTTGTCTCCTCACTAAGCCTTTCACTTTTGCGCGGACGCATCATCGAGTAGGCGTCCGCCCCGGAAGGCTGATAGTAGTTTTTGCGCACCCCGGTGGGCACAAAACCGAAAGTCTCATACATGGCAATAGCGGCAACATTATCGGTACGGACCTCCAAAAACATCGGCCCGTCGAGCAAATCCGCTGCGTAGACCAACTGACCCAGCAGCGCCCGACCCACGCCTTTGCCCTGGTGGACAGGGTCCACACCGATGGTATGCACCTCAAACTCCGGATCACTTTTCGGCCCAAGCATGGCCACACCCGCGTACCCCAGTAAGGTGCCCTTCTCGTCGAAAGCGCCGACATAGAAAGTGTAAGGCTGAGCGAACTGGGTGACGAAAACTTCACGGGACCAGGGGCCGTCGCCTTTAAAAAGCACCTGCTCAATCTCCGCCACACGGACCGCGTCCGAAGATGACAGCTCGCGTATTTTCATGCCAGGTCCACATCCGGAATCGCCGGCGACTTCGGCTTCGCAGCGGGAGGCACCGCATCAGGCCGGCGCAGGTAAAGCGGTGTCAGCGGCGCGGGCGCGGCACCAAGATCAGCTACCGCAACAAGCCCCGCCGCAGTCGGCGCCTGGTAGAGCACAGTTGCCGCATCGAAAGCGGTCTTTCCGCGCAACGTTTCGGGCACGCTCGCTACCGCCACCCGCCCTGCAGGCACATCGGCGGGCGCGCAGACATCCGGGCCTAGCTCACGCACACCTTCGCGGTAGCGCGCCCAGTACACCTCGCGACGGCGCGCATCAGTGACCACCAGGCAGGTTTGCGCGCCCAACGCGTGAGCCACTGCGTCATGGGTGACCGCGCCGTGGACCGCAATCCCCAACGCCTGACCGAAAGCGGAGGCCGTTGCCATCCCGACACGCAACCCGGTAAACGGGCCGGGCCCGCAGCCGACGACGATGGCGCCGACGTCCGCAAAGGCAAGGCCGGCGGCGCCAAGCAGAGAGCGCACCGTGGGCACAAGCTGTTCGTTGTGCGCACGCGTGGCCACGCTGCTTTCTTCCAGCGTGTCTCCCGAGACAGTGTCGACCACGCCCACGACCAGGTCCGTGGTGGCCGTGTCGAGGGCGAGAACTATCACTGGAAGCTGGCCCCCATCAGCGCGTTTTCATTCGGCTTCGCGCCCAACTGCCAGGTGGTGCCATCAAAGTAAAACGGCAGCGGACCCTGCAGCAGCAGCGGCTGCTCCATGAGCTGATTGCAGATGTTGACACTGTTCAAGTTGACCTTGTCCAAACCCGACTCAGTCTCGGTCTGGGACAGCAAAACCATGTAGCCCGTCTCGTCGTCGAGGTGGAGCTTGTCCCGATCCAGCCCGAGCTGTTCAATTTTGATCTCGCTAAGATCTTGCGGCTCGTCCGGGCACAACGTGATAAACCCCTGGTACTGCTCGGCGTCGTAGATCCGGGACAGATCAATCAGCTCACCCGCGGTGGCCTCCGAGTCGCTGGGGCGGCTATGAACCAGCGCCTGCTCCAACGTCGTCGGCCCCTTCGCCAGCGTGCCTGTGGCCGACTTGGACAGCGGCAAGAAAATCAACGCGGCAAGAACCAAAAGCCACACGACGACAGCGATAACGACCCAGCTACGGTGCTTGTTGTTCAACTTCATAAACCACAAGCCTACATCCCGGCCACGACACCGCCACGGTTCAGTCGCTGCTCGCGGAACCAACCACGCGCCAGGAAATGATGCGCGCCTCTAAGTTCGGGTCCGCCTCGTTCAACGTTTTTCGGTCCAGCTTCACCACCAGGTAAGATCCAGCGATCCGCTCCACTAAACCACCGCCCCACTCAGCGACTACAACAGCGTCGAGAAGCTCCGTATCCAAATCGAGAGCGTCAAGCTCGCCCAAAGGGTCCCCGGAGGAACCTTCCCCAACAAGACGGTAAGCGTCGACATGCACCAACGCCGGGCCCGACGCGCGGGGGCGATGCTCTCGGGCAATAACGAAGGTCGGGCTGGTCACTCGGCCCTTGACGTCCATTCCCCCCGCGATGCCCTGCGTCAGCGTGGTTTTGCCAGCCCCCAGCGGGCCGTCGAGAATGACCACATCCCCAGCCTGCAACACCTCCCCCAGCTCACGACCAAGCTCTTTGGTGTCCTGGGAGGTGCGGCAAACCCTCTGCCCCGCCTGCGCAAATGCTCCCCTCATTGCCTCTCCTTGCCTGCGGTTATGTACGTGCGAACGGTACGCCCAGACGGCGCACACACAATCTCGTAGTTGATGGTGCCCGCCCGGCGCGCCAACTCAGTCGCGCTGATGCCACCTTGACCGAAGATAACAGCTTCATCACCAGCAGCGACACCGAACTCATTGGCACCTAGCCAGATCACAATTTGGTCCATGCACACCCTGCCCACCTGCGGGTAGAGCTGCCCGCCCACACCTATATCCAAGTGATCCTGCCAGGCGCGCGCCACCCCATCGGCGTAGCCCGCGGAGACCACCGCCGTGTAACCGTCCACCGGCGCAGTCCAGGTCAACCCATAGCTGACCCCCTCACCGGCCGCGACCGGCTTAACCGCCAACACCCGCGCCACCCAACTCATCGCGGGCCGCAAGCCATGATCCACACCAGTGATCGGTTCCAGGCCATAAAGGGCAACACCCGTGCGCACCTGATCACAACGCAGATGCGGCCGAGACAAGGCTGCCGGGGAATTAGCTATGTGGTTGCGCTGCACCACCAGCCCGTGGGATCGAGCCGTGTCCACTGCCCGACAAAACGCCTCCACCTGGGTGTCAGTAAACCCAGAGGAGGGATCATCGGCGCATGCCAAATGCGACATCACGCCAACGACATCAAGCCCCGCCTTTGCAGCCAATGCGCAAGCCTCATCCCAGTCCTGCTCATCAATGCCGGCGCGGTTCATGCCCGTGTCCGCTTTCAGGTGGACACAGCCGGTAAAGGAGGCGTCGACAAGCGCGCGAATGTGCGCAATGCTCGGCGCCGCCACCTCAATGCCCGCCGGGACGACCTGCCCCGGCACCCACAGCCACGCAAGCACGGGCAAGGTGCTCACAGCCTGCACAACTTCAGCCTCAGCGAAAGTAGCCACGGCGAATGAATCAGCACCAGCAGCCTCCATCACAGGCACGACCTGTTCAACACCGTGGTTATAGGCGTCAGCTTTCACCACACACATCAACTGCGCGTCGCCCACCAGCGCCTTCATCGTGCGCACATTATGCGCGATAGCGTCGAGGTCAATTCGGGTTTCCAGCAGATTCATGGGCCTTAACTTTAGAGCAGGTGCGCAACACCCAACGCGACAAGCAACACAGTCACCGCCCACGTGGCGGCCAAAGTGGTGGTGCGCGGATTGGCCCGCGCCCACTCGAAGGCGCGACCGGCGAGACTATCCGGGCGGGCGCGGACCCAACCGACCACAAAAGCGCTCAAGGTAGGCAAGCTCAACGCCACCGTAGCGTAGAGCACCAAGGAGGCATAGCGCACCGCCGGATCAATACCGGCGGCGGAAAGCACCGCCAAACCAAGATAGAAAGGAATCGAGGTGGCTGACTGAACCACACCCAAAATGAAACCCGTAAGCACCGTCAGCGGCCCGGGGCTGCGAAGCGGCCGCATAATCTTGTCAATCAACGCCGAGTTGTCCCCACCCCGAAACGCAAGCAGACCGATCACAACACCCGCCACGATGAGCAAATAGCCGAAGGAAGGGCCCTCGACGAAGCTTTGCACCACCGATCCGAGCCCGTCGAAGATGACCAGCATGACAAAGGCGAGACTAGCCACGCCAAGCCAGTCACCAACAATAAGCAGCGTGGCCGTCGCCGCGTAGCGGCTCTTTCGCGCCCCACTGCTGCGCGGCAAAACAATGCCGACAGCAACGATGACACCAATCAACAACAGGTTAATCGAGTCGATGAAGGCCAAAGACAAAGCGCTCAGCACGGTATGCGCCCACTCCTTCCATTAATAAACCGCCGCCCCGTGGCGGTGGGCGGGGCAGGCGGTTGCGCGGGCGAAAAAGCCACTATTCCACGGTGACCGACTTGGCTAGGTTGCGTGGCTTGTCAATGTCCTCGTTGCCGTTTTCGCGGGCAATATCGGCAGAAAGGAACTGAAGCGGAACCGTGGCCAAAAGCGGCTGCATAATAGTGGGGGTTTGCGGGATGCGAATCAGCCAGTTCGCATAAGGCTCCACGGCGGTGTCGCCGTCTTCCGCGATCACAATCGTCTTCGCGCCACGCGCGCGAATCTCCTGAATGTTGGACACAATCTTGGAGTGCAACTGGGATACCCCTCGCGGGCTCGGCACGATGACCACCACCGGCAGACCATCCTCGATCAGGGCGATGGGGCCATGCTTGAGCTCGCCGGCAGGAAAACCCTCGGCGTGGATGTAAGCCAACTCCTTGAGCTTCAGGGCACCTTCCAAGGCGATCGGGAAGCCGACGCCGCGGCCCAAAAAGAGCATGGTCTTGACCGCACCAAGCGTTTCAGCGGTGGAATCGACCTGTTCTTTGACCTTGAGCACCTGTTCGATCTTCTCCGGGATGGCCTCAAGTTCCTCCCAAATCTGCTTGATCTCATCCGGGTACTTCGTACCCTTGGCCTGCGCTAAGGCCAAACCCACGATGTAGTTCGCGGCAACCTGGGCAAGGAAAGCCTTCGTGGAGGCCACACCGATCTCCGGCCCGGCGTGGGTGTAGAGCACAGCGTCGGACTCACGCGGAATCTGCGAGCCGTTGGTATTGCACACCGCCAACACCTTCGCACCCTGGGTTTTAGCGTGGCGCACCGCCTCGAGAGTATCGGCAGTCTCGCCGGACTGCGAGATCGCCAACACGAGGGTGCGCTCGTCTAGAATCGGGTCGCGGTAGCGAAACTCGGAGGCCACCTCAATTTGCACCGGGATGCGCACCCAGTGCTCTATGGCGTACTTCGCGGCTAAACCAGAGTGGTAGGCGGAGCCGCAGGCGACGACGAAAACCTGGTCGAAGGACTTCAAATCGTCGTTGGTGAGGTGGTTTTCATCGAGCACGACACGCTCACCATCCCAGTGACCAGCAAGCGTGTCACGTACCGCACCAGGCTGCTCGAAGATCTCCTTCATCATGAAGGAGTCGAACCCGCCCTTTTCCGCGGCTTCCAAGTCCCAATCAATGGTAAATGGCTTGCCTTCGCCTTCGGAGCCGTCGAAGTTAAGGACCTCGTAGCTGTCTTTATCAATGACCACCACGGAGTCCTGTCCAAGCTCGATAGCATCCTTCGTGTGCTCAATGAAGGCGGCGACGTCAGAGCCGAGGAACATCTCGCCATCTCCCACCCCGATCATGAGCGGGGTAGAGCGGCGGGCGGCAATGATTTGACCCGGATGGTCGGCGTGCATGAACAGCAACGTGAACGCACCTTCGAGGCGGTTTAGCACCTTCAGTGCCGAGGCACGGAAATCACCGGCAGTCTCGCCGCCGTTATAGGCCAAAGCCAGCAAGTGCGCGGCCGTCTCGGAATCCGTTTCGGAAGCGAACTCGATGCCTTCTGATTCCACTTCCTTGCGCAACACACTGAAGTTTTCGATGATGCCGTTGTGCACGATGGCGACTTTGCCGTCGAAGGAGACGTGGGGGTGGGCATTTTCATCGGTCGGGCGGCCGTGTGTAGCCCAGCGGGTGTGGCCGATGGCAGTGTTTCCCGTGAGCTTATCGGGGCCGACTTCCTCAATTTTGTCGTCCAGGTTTGCAAGCTTTCCTGCGCGCTTGACCACGGAGAACTCTCCGTTTCCAGCGATGGCGATACCCGCTGAGTCATACCCTCGGTACTCCATCCGGCGAAGCGCTTCCACAGCGATGTCGAGCGACTGTCGCTGTCCTACATATCCGACGATTCCACACATGGAAATCAGAATACAACGGCAACAAAAAACTGCCGCGCTTGTCGACGCCACCCCCTATCCCTCATCCCCCAGAGGTGGTCATCACGTATCCTTGAGTGCGTGTCAGCGAATTTGAAGAAACTCTCCGCCCTGTCCCAACGCGGTCCGCACCGCGTCCTTGAGGGCGACCTCGGCTACACCGGGTTGCCTGGCAAGGTCTACACTCCCGCCGAGGGCTCAAATTTGCCTGCCGTCGCTTTCGGCCACGACTGGATGCGCACCGCCGACAACTACACCGCCACGCTGCGCCACCTCGCCAGTTGGGGCATTGTCGTGGCAGCTCCCGACACGGAAACTGGGTTCAACCCAGACCACGCGGGTTTCGCCTCCGACCTGGAAACCACCTTACAAATCCTCGCCGGTGTCCGCCTCGGCAACGGCAATGTGACCGTCTCCCCCGGAAAGCTAGGCTTGGCCGGTCACGGGATGGGCGGCGGCGCCGCGGTACTTGCCGCCGTAAACAACGAAAAGCTCAACGCTGTGGCCGCGGTCTTCCCGGCGGCGACCGCCCCCTCAGCCATCGAAGCGGCCCGCAACCTATATGTTTCCGGTATGGTCATCGGCCCGGACAAGGACGCTGATGCGCTTTTCGACCCAGGCAACCCGTCGGCCTTGGCCTACAACTGGGCCGGTGAAGTGGTCTACCGTGTGGTGAAGAAAGGCAACCAGCAAAGTTTCGCAGAGGACGGCCTTGGCAAACGGCTTTTGGGCCTAGGCGCCCCGAAGCGGTCGGTGCAGACAACTGTGCGCGCCCTTCTCACCGGTTATTTTCTTCACCAGCTCGACGGCAACAAGAAGTACGACGACTTCTCTCAGCCGAACGCGAAAGGCAAAGCAGTGTCCTCCCTGCGCAACGACGAGCTGGCGAAGCGCGCCGGGTTGACCGCGCAAAGTTCGGGCCTGACTATCCGCTAGCGGCCCCACCTGGGTTGTCGCGGCGCAGCACCCCTTGTACCCGCCCACCGCGTGGTGGGCGGTAAGCGCCTTTGGGCACGGGCATGGGCGGGCGCAAGTTCAGCTCTCGCGCAAGCTGCTGTTGGCGCCCCATGATTTCCATTTTGCGGTGCGATTCTTTAATCGCCGCCTCGAAGTCCAGCATGCGTTTGGCGGTGCGCCTTTTGTATTGCTCCGCGAACTCAAGAAAATCCATCACCATTCACCTGTCTTTTTAATGCGGGCGCTAAGACCCGGGTCCTCCGGCTGCACTGCTCGCTCCGGGCCTTTTGGGTTCTCTACGATCTCTGGGTCAAGTCTGGGCTGGATCTGCAGGGTATCCGTCGCAGCGTGCATGGCTGCCTTCTCAGTGGCTGCCTGCGGTTGCGCCACCTCCGCTAGCTGCGGCGGCGGCGGCAACGTGCCCTCGGCCAGCGGAGGCCCCGGAAGGTCCACAGGTTCGGCTTCAGTGCGCTCCGGCTGCGGCTGAGGTGCGGAACATGCAGTTTCGGCGGCCTCCACACATTGAAGCAACACATCAATTCCACCCATGACGGCGGCCGCACCGATCGCACTAATGGTTCCTGCAACCGCAATGGCCCAAGCAGTGCCCTCAGGCGAGAGTGGCTCGGGGAGAAGAACCTGCGACGCCTGCAGGTTGCACGGCGCCATAGGTGAGGTAGCCGACGAGACAGCACCTCCGTCTGCAACTGGGTTGCCGCTCGGAAGCGGCACCTCAAGCGGAGGCGCAGGCGGCGCAGAAGACGCAGCGAAACTCCCCTGCCCTGGAACCTCCGGTGCTTCAGATGGCTCCACCGCCGCGGGCTGTGTCGCTGGCGGCACCACAGAATCAACGCGTTGGTGGTGTTCTTCCCCACTGCCCCCTTGCTCCGAGGCAACGGGCGGGCACTCGAACTGCGCCACCGGCGCAGGTTGTTTTTCCTGAACGGTATTGCAGCGCTCAGTACACGCCGCCAAACAGGCTTCAATCGCGCTGTTGCGGTCCTTAGTTGTCGATTTGACCTGGGCCAGCCCCTCAGCGGCCAAATCAAGGACAAGGCCCGCGATCCTTACGCCCGGGTGGATGCGGGCAATCATCAAAGGCATCATAATCAGGTCGAGGAGAATGTTAGTGGAGGAATCAGAAACACTGGTGATCTCCTCGATGGCTGCGCAGCACTCCTCCACTGCCCGGCACAACTCGTCGGTTTCCTCTCCCTGCCGCGACTGTTCCTCCTGCCGTGCCCTTTCATCTGGGCCGATACCGATATCATCGAGCCATCCCCGGATCCGCGGCGCAAGGCTGGAAAAGCCGAACGCAATGAAGTCCACCAAGACCTCCTCGAACACGGATTTGCCGAATTCGATCAAAGGTGAACTCCGACCTCTGCCCAACACCAAAGCGTCAGCCCCAGCACGCAAATAATCCAGGTCCATCCCGGCAGTTTTTGTGTACTCCTGCGCGATCTGCGCCGTCAACTCGTTAATATGCGCCACCTGGGCAGCACTGGCCTGGGGCAGAGCATTGGCCTCCGTGGCTAAGCGGGAAAGCTTCTCCACAACCCCGTTCATCGTGTCCCCCGCCCACCCAACTCGGCGGCGTTGACAGAGTCGTGGTTGTCGATAGCGTCGACAAGCGAAAGTATCTGCTGCCACGCCTCAACCCTGTTGCGCAAAAAATGAACAGTTTTCTGGTGCACCCCACCCATCGCTGCGGCAAGCTCGGCAGTGTGGGCGGTAAAACCCTCCCCCACCGCATGCACCGGAACATCGGGCTGGTTGGCCTCAAATTGCCCGATGAGTTTCTCGTGTTGTTCGATCGCGGCCCGCAAATGCCGACGCATCGCAGACGGGTCCACGTTCAGTGAAACGCCCACTTGAATCCCCCCAAAAACTGCCCCGGAAGGCGCAACGCGCCCTCCCCCAAATTAGTCATTACACCTTAATTAGACTGCCGCCGAAGGCGCGCGGTTCCCTCCCCCCGGGAAAAGTTTTTTGCGCATCCGCCGATCGCTAGGTGTATCTGGCGCCAATCTACACCGCAGCGACGACAGCCGCGAGGCGACCAGCCACCTTACGGGCAACCTCCTCGTCGGACGCTTCCACCATCACACGGAACAACTCCTCCGTGCCGGAGGGGCGCAGAAGGACCCGACCCGTGCCACCAAGTTCGGCTTCCGCCGCCTCCTTCGCACCACACACGGACTCATCTGAGAGGATCAGCGCCTTATTCGACACCGGAACGTTAATGAGCACCTGAGGCAGCACCTGCATGACCTGCGCAAGCTCACCTAAGGACTTGCCAGTCTCCGCCATGCGGGCCATCAGCATCAAACCCGTCAAAGTGCCGTCGCCGGTCGTGGCGTGGGCCGGCACAACAATATGGCCCGACTGCTCGCCGCCCAAGGAATAGTCGCCGCGGCCGATCTCCTCAAGCACGTAACGGTCGCCCACCTGAGTTTCTTTCATCTCGATGCCCTCGCGCTGCATGGCCAGCTTCAAACCCAAGTTGCTCATCACGGTGGCGACAAGCGTGTTGGCGTGCAGGCTGGTCTTTTCTTTCATCGCGGTGGCCAAAATCGCCATGATCTGATCGCCGTCGACGATGTTGCCCTCAGCATCCACAGCGAGGCAGCGATCCGCGTCACCGTCGTGGGCCAGACCGAGATCGGCGCCGTGCTCGATAACGGCAGCCTGAATCTTGTCCATATGTGTCGAGCCGGAACCGTCATTAATGTTGAAAGCGTTCGGCTCGTTATAGATCGCCACCACCTCAGCACCAGCAGCACTATAAGCCTTCGGCGCCACCTCGAAAGCGGCGCCGTTGGCGCAGTCAACAACAACCTTGATGCCGCTCAGATCCGTGCTCACAGCCTCCCGCAGATGGGTAAGGTAGCGCTCCTGGGCATCCGGGGCCTCCTCAATGACGCGCCCGATGGCTGCGCCAGTCGGACCAGCCTCGTCAAGGTCGAGCATGGCTTGCTCGATGCGGTCCTCAACATCGTCGGGAAGTTTCTTGCCGCCAGCAGAAAAGAACTTGATGCCGTTGTCTGGCATCGGGTTGTGCGATGCGGAGATCATCACGCCGATGTCGGCGCCGTAGTCATCCGTCAAAAAGGCCAGCCCCGGGGTGGGAATGACGCCGACTCGCAACACATCAACGCCTTTCGACGCCATCCCAGCCGCCATTGCCGCAGCCAACATCTCACCGGAGACACGCGGATCCCGGCCGATCAGCGCCGTCGGACGCCGTCTGCCCGTCCCCGTCTTCTCGGTGAGCACCACCGCGGCGGCCGCACCCAGTTTCAAAGCGAGCGGGGCGGTGAGTACCTCGTTGGCGAGGCCGCGAACACCGTCTGTTCCAAACAATCGAGTCATGTGCCCAATTATGCCCTAGCCCCGCTCACCCCCAGAAAACGGCGAAAGCCGCCTCGTTGGCACCCAACGAAGCGGCTTGTGTGCCCAAAGCACACAGCGGTTTAGCGCTTAGAGTACTGCGGAGCGCGGCGGGCCTTGTGCAGACCGGCCTTCTTGCGCTCGACAGCACGAGCGTCACGGGTAAGCAGGCCAGCCTTCTTCAACGTCGGGCGCTCAGCCGGGTTGTAGAGGTTCAGCGCACGGGCAATGGCCAGGCGCAGGGCACCGGACTGACCCGTCGGGCCGCCACCGTGGATGGTGGCCTTGATGTTGAACTGGCCTTCACGCTCAAGCAGCGTCAACGGGGTCAAGATGTCCTGCTGGTGCAGCTTGTTCGGGAAGTACTCCTCAAACTCGCGGCCGTTGATGGTGATGGTGCCATCGCCCTCGGTCATGGTGACGCGGGCAATAGCGCGCTTACGGCGACCAACGGTTTGGATCGGGCCTTCGTGCAGCGAAACCGGCTCGACAGCCGCGTCCGATTCAGCCTCGACCTCGGGAGCAACGGCGTCACCGATGGTGTAGTTGAACTCCTCGGTGGCGGCGGTGGCTGCGTCGATGTCAGTCACTGCGGCGAGGTTTTCTTCTGCGAAGTTGTTCGGTTCAGTCATTACTGTGCCACCTGCTTAAACTCGAAGGTTTCCGGCTTCTGACCCGCGTAGGGGTGCTCGGAGCCGACGAAGACGTGAAGCTTCTTGATGGACTGGCGGGAAAGGCGGTTGTGCGGCATCATGCCGCGCACTGCTTCCTCGATGACGCGATCCGGCCGCTCATCTAGGGCGCGACCCAGGGTCATGGACTTCAGACCACCCGGGTAACCGGAGTGGCGGTAGCGCATCTCACGATCACGCTTGTTGGACGAGATGTGGACCTTGTCAGCGTTGATGACTATGACATGGTCACCAGTGTCGACGTTCGGCGCAAACTGCGGCTTGTGCTTGCCGCGCAGCAAATCAGCCACGGTGGAAGCAAGCTTGCCCAGCACCACGTCGGTGGCGTCGATGACGTACCACTTGCGGGTAATGTCACCGCTTTTCGGGTGGTAAGTAGACATAAATGACTCCTTCAAGTCTGTCTAGAAAGCTGCCGGCCAAAAACGCGCGTTTCCCGTATTTCGTCGGCGGCCGGTGGGGACCCGACGAAAAGTGTGCGCCCGAAAGCGCCAAAACACACAGGCCCATAAGCCTACGGCACGTGCGAACTATCTCCAAAAAATGCGAAAGCAGCCCGCCAGCTCCCTCGTTGTGGAGCCTGGCGGGACGCTTCGATCAAATTGATCCCCATATTGTGGCGGATGCTGTAAGTTGCACGGTCCCCCAACTGCGTGCCCCTTAGCACCCGCCGACACACACCCGTCACGCGAGCGCCTTGTCCGCTCCCCCTGTTAATGCGGCCCCCGCGCGCCGGGTTAGGCTTCTACCCCCAGCTTGCAGCGGCGGCCGAGTTGACGGCCTGCATACGGCTGTTTCCTTCTTCTACCGTGGTGGCGATAGTACGCAGGATGGTGTTGAGGTCCTCTGCAGCCTGATCCCACTTGCGCTGGTGGACGTTGTATGCTTCGGCGGCGTCACCCTCCCAGGTGGCCACCATCGGCTGCAGCATCGCTTTGAGGTCATTGAGTTGACCTGCGATGTTAGCCGCAGCGCTTTCCATGTCTTGGGCAGCACCGGAGAGCTGCCCAAAGCCGTACTTGATTTCCATGTTGTGTCCTTTCGCTGTGTGCTTCGCTGGGCTAGGTTCTACAAGGGCAGTCCGGCACCGACCGATGTGATGTCGGAGGTGTTGGCGGCATCGGTGTCCTCGAAGTGGCGGGCGTTGTCACGGATGTTGGAAGCGATAGCCCCCAAAGCTTCCGCCAGGCGGCGCTGCGCGTCGTCGTAGCGCACCATCAACTCATCGAAGCTGCGCTGCGCCTGACCACTCCAAAAAGCGCGGGTCGACTCGGCGACCTGCTGGACGCGATCAGCTTCGATCTGGACGTTACTGTTGGTCTCGTCGACACGCTCGGCGGCCGAGCGCATCACATCGGCTTCTGTCTTGAACTGTCCCATTGCGGGAGTCCCCCTTTGGTTGTTTTTTGCGGATCCATCCTCCCCGTGGCCGGGAAGTCTTGGAGGTGCGCGCCGGGTTGTCATCCGGTGCGAACGCCTCACATTCGTATTGGACTGCTTTTTGTGCCCTTTGGTTCCCTCGGCGGGAAAAATCTTTAGAAGCTTTCGTCCTGCAGGCCTTCGGCGTCGAAACTGGCGCTGTCCATCACCACGCGGCAGGTAGCCCGTTGCGCGGTGGTCGGCTCCCAGCGAAAGTGGCAGCCAACAAATAGTTGCCGACCCCCATCGGCCCACGTCTTCCAATGAGACCGCGATCCATCCAGCGCGGTTTGCTCATAGTAAATCACCTCGGCCTCCTGGCTGAGCAGTTCGACCTCCGGATCAGCGTCGATGTCGGCCACAACCTGATCCACCATCTGTTGCGGGGTCAAAGGATGAAGGTTTTCCACCGCGATTTGGATTCGGAGGTTCGGATCCTCGCCTGTTGCGCGCCACATGTCGTTGTCAGGTTCAACCGTGTACCCGGTGGGCAACTCCACGCGCAGCCCGCCGCGCTCCACCACCACCCCGGGCGGGCTCACCAGTGAGGTCGTAGGGCTGGGAACAACACTGCTGGGAACACCACTGCTGGGCGCGGACGTGTCCTGAGCAACAGCCACCTCGTTGTCTTGTGCGCCTACCCCCAATGTCAGCCACACGGCCGCGGTGACCATCCCCGCAACAGCAACAACCGCGCCCGCTATAATCCACAAGTCTTTGCTGGGCGACCGGCTCGCGTGCTGGTGTTTGTCGGCTGGGGGCCGGGCGATGCGCAGCAATTCGGTCGGCTCACTCGGTTGCGCCTCCGCCTCGCCGGGATGTTCGGTGGTCAAGGTGACGTCGTACCCCGACAGAGCCCGCTCCAACTCGTTGATTTTGTTGTCGGGTGCCACCACGTGCACCACCACGCCAGCCGGGTTATCCCCAATGACACTGCGAACGTGGCTTGCCACCTCGGCCATGCTGGGTTGGTCGTAGCGGTAGACGTTCGAAGCTCCGGAAAAAACCACCCCGGAATCGTTGACGGAAATTATCAAAACGGGCTCCGACGACAAGGCGGGAGTGCTCACAGCCCGGCTCCTTCCTCGTAGGTGGCGGCGACCTGCAGCGGACCAACGACACCGTTGTGGCGGATCAAGGTGGCACGCCCGGGATCCTGCGGGGAGGGTTTAACGCCGAAGATGGGGCCTTCGTCGCGGGTGGCGTCGAAAAGCACGACCTCCGGGGTGAGGTCTTTGAACGTGGAGAGGAACCCGCTGAACATGGCGCGGGCGACGCCGCCGAATTTGCGTGCGGCCACGATGTGCAAACCGACATCACGCGCGTGCGGCAGAAGCGGCACTAAGGCGCGCAGCGCAGAGTCGTCGATAAGGTCAAGATCGTCGATGACCACCCAGATTTCCGGGCCTGTCCACCACGAACGCTTTGCCAGCTCACCCGCGGTGACGTCCGGGCCGGGAAGGCGCTGATTGAGTGTGGTTGCGGCGGCGGCCAAAGCTTCTTGGGCTGCCGTGGCCGATCCTGCATAGGCCGCCACCATGTCCTCGCTCACGCGGCCGAGGTGCGCCCGGCGCGGATCGACGATGACCAGCCGTGCATCCTCACGCGGCAATCGCTCCACGGAGGCTAGGACTGTGGCGATGAGGGTGGATTTGCCGCAACCGCCGGTGCCGATGGCCAGAAGGTGCCCCGATTCCAGCAGTTGCACACTAAGCTCCGCCCCGCCCTCGCCGAGGATGACCTGGCCTGGGTGGGCGGCAAGAAGCGGCCCGGCGTCGATATGGCGCGGCAGCACCTTGAGCTGCGGCACGGCAGGCTCTTGCGTGCTCGCCGCAATGTGCGCCAGGTCCTGCGTGTACGTCGCCGCGAGAAGCATCGGTGTGCCCTCGGGACTGAGCCCGCGGCCTGGGGCATCGGGCACCGAGGCTTGAGCTTTACGGTCGATCAACGAATCGTGCGGCTCGGTCAGTTTCAGCTCCACACGGTTGCCTATCAGGTCGCGGACGTTGGCACGTATCGCGCTCCACCGCTGCGATGTGAGCACGAGGTGGACGCTTGCCGACGGCCCCTCCGACGCAATCCTCACCACCTTCTCCCGCAGGTCTGCGAAGGGTGAATCCGGGTCAGCTAGCGTCTGCCACCCATCAATCACCACAACAATGTGCTCCGAAGCGCGGCGGGTGGGGTCTGCGACGTGGCCGGCAACTTCGTCGATTATGCGGCGGATGCGTTCTTCGTTGTCTTTGACCCCCACGCCCGCCACATGCGGCAGCATCTCCAGCTCGACCAGGCTGCCGGCGCCGCAGTCGATGATGTAGAAGGCGACCTGCCTGGGCTTATGCGTCGCCGCTAAGGATGCGACGAGGGTGCGAAGCGCCATGGTTTTGCCGGATTGCGGGCCACCCACGATCGCCACGTGCCCGCCGGCGCGCGTGAGGTCGAGCACTAGGTTGTCTTGGCGCTGGAAGTAGGGCTCGTCGGTCACACCCACCACGGCGCGCATTGCACCCATGTTTTCGCACACGGTGGCCAGCTCGATCTGCTCCGGCAAGGGCGGCAACCACACGGTGTGGGCCTTTTGTCCCCGCGTCAGGGCGGTGTCGCGGGCGGCTTCGACGATGACGTTGAGAACGGTCGTCGACTCGTCGACCGTTTCCTCAACGACGTGGTCTACCGCCGCCAGCGCCGCCTCATCGGCCCAGCCGGTGAAAAGCCGCACCGCCCGCGCCTTGCTTGTCCTTCGCTTATCGACGACTCTGACTAACGGCCCCGACACATAGGCGGCCCGGAACCGGATCATCTCCCCAGGACCCGCCTTGAGGTAGCCGGAGCCAGGCTCATTGGGCAGCTCATGGGCGTCCGGTACGCCGAGCACCTGCCGCGACTCCGCCGCGGAGAAGGTGCGCAGGCCAATGCGGTACGACAGGTGTGAATCCAGGCCGCGCAGCCGACCTTCCTCTAGCCGCTGGGAGGCCAAAAGAAGGTGCACCCCAAGTGAGCGGCCAAGCCTGCCCACCGCAACGAACAGGTCCGCGAAGTGCGGGTGGTGGCTGAGCAGCTCGGAAAACTCGTCGACCACGATCAACAGCGAAGGCAACGGGGCCAGCTCGTGCGGGTTGGCGGCGCGGGCCGAAGCGTAGTCGGTGACGTTGGCGAAGTTGCCTGCCGTGCGCAGTAGTTCCTGACGGCGGTTGAGCTCACCAGAGATGGCATCGTACATGCGCTCAACGAGCACCGCTTCTTCCTCCAGGTTGGTGATCACCGCCGAGGTATGGGGCAGGCCTTCGCAGCCGAGGAAGGTCGCACCGCCCTTGAAATCCACAAGCACCAGGTTCAGCTCCTCGGGGGAGTGCGTGGCGGCCAGCGCCACCACAAGGGTTCTGAGGAATTCACTTTTTCCGCTGCCTGTGGCGCCGATGCATAATCCGTGCGGGCCCATGCCGCCGTGCGCCGCCTCCTTCAAGTCGAGGTAGACCGGGCTTTTCGCTGGGGTAACCCCCACCGGCACGGCTAGCCGCTGGCGCGTACCAGCCCGGCCAGTCCACATTGTGTGGCTGTCTAATTGGTCGATATCGTCAATGCCCAACATGGCAAGCAACCCCTCTCCACCGCTGCCGGAGGCGTCGGCGGGCCTGCGGTAAAACGCCAGTCGCCGCGCGATGAGTCCCGCTTCTGCTTCCGGAATCAGGTCGGGCACGCCGAGCAGTTCCTCGCCCGCCTCTGTGCGCGCGTGGATCTCATGGTCACAGATCAGGTGAAACGCGCCCTCATCGACGAAGTAGTCTGTGTCCTCGTCGATGACGATGACACAGTCAATGTCTGTCTCCGCCAGCGCCGCGTGCGCCCCAGCCGCCCCGCACAGCGCCACCGTTAAAGACGCTGCCTCCGGGTTCCGGGTGTGCGGCAACCACTTGGTGAAGGCGAGGCTGGGGTCGGGGTGGCGGTTGATCAAGCCGATTGTTTCCGGCCCGTGGAAAAACGCCAACTGCACTACTATGCACCGCGCCACAACCAGTGCCGAAGGCCCCGCCAGCACCACAGAAGGAAACGCCGCAAGTTGGACAATGATCGGCATTCCCGCAACGGTGCTCACTGCCGCTACGGCCCGGCGCAAACTCACCGCGCACACTGGGTCGAGGTCTTCCGGGGAGCCGGGGTCGGGGACTTCGACAGGCGTGCATAATGCCCCTGCTCCCACGCCGAGGCGTACCTCCCCGGCGCGAGAAGAGTCGGCGGAGCGCTCCCACACCCGCGTGGTTGGCATTGCCGCCACCAGTTGCTTCGGGTCGGGGTGGAAGTGGACAGCGTGCTCCCTTTGCTTGTCGCCGTTGCGCCGCGCTTTGGTCATCAGCGCGTCGAGGTGGCGCAGAAAAACCCGGCGAGTCTCGTCGATGTCGCTGGTTTTCTCGCCTGGGTTGAACATCATGGCCACGCTGAAGACCATCATGAGCGGAAACAAAAGCATCATCGGGCTCATGCGGCGCCCCGAGAGGATCATGATTGCCACGACCACTCCGACTGTACTGAGCATGACCACCGGCAGGAGCACCTTTATCAGCGGCTGTGGGGGCGGCTTGTGTGCCTCCGGCACGGCCTCTGCCTCAATGCTTCCTGTTGGAAGCGGTGGTGCCGGGTCTGCGGATGGTTCCGGCAGTGGCGCCAACACGGCGTTGTGGTCTGTTCCGAGCACAGCAAGTTCCCCCTCGACATTCCCCGTGGTCGCAGCCGCCGGTTCGCCCCGAGCCGGCAGAGATGCTGCGGACTGTGTAGCCAGCTTAGGCAAGCCTGGTCCTTCCCGCGCGTCGAGTGGAGCATTTGCTTGCCCTGCCTGTGTGCGGTTGATGTGGACGTGCGCGGCACCCTCGGCAATAATGTAGCCAGCGCGGCACGGGGGACGTCGCCGCTTCACTGTTTGATTCGGGGGTTGTCCATGGTTGCTGCCACAGCACACCACATTGTTCACGTCACCATCCGTATCGATGTTGTCACGTTCCACCGCGACATCGATCTCACGTTGCCTACGTCTTCTTCACTCGCGGAGATTTTGCCTGAGCTTTCGCGCTTGGTTGATCTGCCCGCGGTGCGGCGGCCGTGGCAGGCGACGACGGCTGCGGGCGCGCCGCTTGACATGAATACGCCGCTGTATCAGCTCAAGCTTTACGACGGCTCCGTCATCGCCCTGCGCCCTCAGGAAAACCCGCGTCCTCCAGTGGTGCGTGACGCGGCGGAGGCCCTGGCGGCCGATGCTGAAAACGCCAATCAGGTGCGCGGCTTGGATGTTGCCGCCTCCTGTACGGGAGCTGTCGCTTTCGGCATACTTGTTTCGCCGTGGCTGGGGGTGGCCGGGGCTTTGGCGGCCGCTGGCTTACTTGCGGTGCTTTTGAGTCTGCCCTCCCGTGGCTGCGTTTTACACACCTGCGGCTCCGTCTCCGCCGCCGCGGGGTGTGCGGTGTGGGTGGCGGGCCCGCCGTCGACTTGGGTTTCTTCCCAGGACCCGGCGTTGGGGGCCGCGGCCGGGGCCGGGGTGTTGCTGCTTGCCACTGGGGTGGGGGCGGCGCTGACAAGCATCGGCGCTGCGGTGGCGGCGGCCTGTCTGAGCACCGCCGTGCTGGTCTGCGTGGCAGCGGTCGGGGCTTGGCTGCCGAGTGCTTATGCTCCAGCGGCGGTGGCAGTGTTAGCCGTGCTTATCGTGCTGACGGTTGCGCCGCGTGTCGCCACTCGCGCAGCCGGGTTGCGCATCCCTCACATTCCCACGGCGGGTGAGGAGTTCGCCTCAGCCGATACTTACCAGTCTGATGTGGACAAGCGTGCTCGGCGCGCACGAGAGATCACCGCGGGCATCCACTTCGGTTGCGCGTTGGTTGCTTGCCCGGCGTTAGTGGCGCTTGCCTGGCCCGGCACCGGGTGGGCGCAAGCCCTGTGCGTGGGTGTTGTGGGCGCTTTCGCTTTGCACGCGGGCCGCCACCATTATCCGGCACCCCGGCTGGCTGTGAGCGCAATCACGTTGAGCGCTGTGGTGTCGTGCGCAGTTGCGGCGAGTCGTGCTGACTTTCACCCGGTGCCGATGCTTGCCACCGCCGCGGTGGTGGCGCTGTTGAGCGCCACTGCGGTTGTTTGGGTAAGTCGCGTGCCGGAGATTGAACCCACCACTACTGTCTGGCTGGAGCGAATAGAATCTGCTTGCCTTATCCTCGCCTTGCCAATCGCGCTTCACCTCGCGGGGGTTTTCGACGCCATCCGGGGTTTGTGATGCACCGCGTAGCTCTCATTGCCGCCGCAGCCCTTCTTCCACTGGTTGTGCCGTTGGCTCATGCCCAGGACATCGCCTGCATGGCCCCGGCCCCTGCGTCGGCCCCCGAAGTGTCCCCCTGGCCCGACACACTTCGTGACTTCGCTACTGGGGCAGGTGTGCGCGTCGCCGTTATCGACACCGGGGTAAGCCCCCACCCTGAGCTCGACCAGCTCATCGCCACCGCCGATTTTGTCTCCCCGGAGCAGCCCGATCCGCTTTTCGACTGCGATGGTCACGGCACTGTCGTCGCTGGGATTATCGCCGCCAACAGCACCGGCATTGCTCCCGACGCGGAGATTTTGGCGGTGCGGCAGACTTCCGCGCACTACCGCAACCGGCGCTCCGACGAGGAGGTGGAGACGTCGGGAAGCTTGCGTTCGCTTGCCGACGCCATCCACGCCGCCCTCGACGACCACGCGCGTGTCATCAACATTTCCGTCGTTTCCTGCGTCGACCCGCGCGACGCCGACCTGATCGATGCGAGCACACTTCACCACGCCCTGGCACGCGCCGAACACGACGGGGCGGTTGTCGTCTCCGCCGCCGGCAACGTCACCACCTCGTGCCCGCAGGGCTCTTTCGTCTTTCCCTCACACTTGCCTACTGTGCTTTCCGTCGGCGCGCGCGCCGACGCGCACACGCTGGCCGATTATTCCGTGGATTTCCCGGAAGGGTTGCAGACAGTCTCCGCCGCGGGCACCCACGAAGTGGGACTTTCCTGGAACGGCGGTTTCGCCCGCGGCAGCGCACCCGAGCGTGACACGGTGCACCCCTTCACGGGGACGAGCTTCGCGGCTCCCGTGGTCAGCGGCACAGCCGCCCTGCTTCTTCAGCGCCACCCACATCTAACGCCCGACAAGGTGCGTTGGATCATCCGCCAGGCGGCGCAACCGGCGCATGGCGCGGTCGACCCGCTGGCAGTGGTGACACACCTGCCCAGCGAGGACGCCACCCGCACGTCCCGGGTAGTGCTTCAACCCAGTGCCCAGGAGACCTCCGGCGCTGGCGAGCGCCTCCGCGCTGTGCTGCCGCTGCTAGCGGCCGCCGCGGTTTGCGCGTGGGCCGTAGGCGTAATGAGCAAGAGGTGCACCCGCCCACGGGATCAATAAAGCGCGGCCAGCGCTTCCTGGCGGCGCAGCGCGTCACCCTCAGGCAACAGCGACACAATCTCCCAGGGAGCTTGCTCAATCCGCTCCGCACCGATCACCGCTAGGTTGTTTTTATCTTCTACCTCGTGACGCAATCCGTGCGTGGAGACCACATGGTAGCCGTGGCCGGTGTCGACGGCGACGGCTCCGTCATCAAGGCCCGTAAAGTGCGTCGCCGTCGCCCCCGCTGATAGTCGCACTGTCGCCTCACCTTGTTCCACGTCAACCGCACCACGGTCAGCGCCGACGCACACCTTCGCGGCCTCCCAATTTTGCGGCGCGACCTCAGGCAGGTGCAGCTTCACCGCAGTGACGGCGTCGGGATAGTTGGCTAGCTCTGCACGCGGTGTCGTGGTTAGCTGCGCACCGGCGTTGCGCATGATTGCGGCCTGCACCTGCGTGACTTGTTGTACCGCGCGATCCGGCGTGAGCATCC
The DNA here is from genome assembly GCF_038452275.1 of Corynebacterium sp. BD556. Classification (NCBI taxonomy): domain Bacteria; kingdom Bacillati; phylum Actinomycetota; class Actinomycetes; order Mycobacteriales; family Corynebacteriaceae; genus Corynebacterium; species Corynebacterium mayonis. The sequence goes on along the minus strand of NZ_CP141643.1, from coordinate 2,253,420 downwards.
ACCACTCATCTTCGGACTGGATTAGCTCCGGCAGCGGGTCAGGAAGGCGCAACGGCGGGTTTTCGCGCAAAGCGCTTAATACTTGCGCTGGCGGATGCCAGCGCGGAGTCTGCGGGGTGATACCCAGCGCACGGCGTATCACGCGCCCCGCAGGATCATCCGCCCCAGGCAACAAGGCGCGCCCCTGGGCGGTAACTAACCACTCGCCCTGGGCTGAGGCAGCCACTACGGCGTGTTCCGGCGGCAGCGGATTGGTGTGCGGCCCAGCGGCAACAGTTACTGTCTCCCCCGCATGGCACACCGACCAGGCCGCCGCAGTGCCACCTTTCGGCGCGAAGTGGGAGGGTGCCGCAGGCAACCCCACCGGCACCCCACGCGGCAGATCGACTAGGTGGGCATCGCCCACCCGCACCGGGTTGTCCGCCGCGCCGGTGATCAAGCGCGCCGAGGTTAGGTTCGTGACGGGATGAACCGCCCCGTCGACACGTACAAACAGCTCCCCGTGGCTGGCGCGCAGAATCGGCGCATCACCGGGATCCGCGTTGGGCCGCAGCCAGGCCAAAAGCCCCATCACGGCACCTACGATGACCGCGGCGGCAAGGCCGAAGGCCATGGCGCGGCGGCGCATCGCCAGCGGGTCGTGGATCATCCGAATATCACCGAAGATCAGCCCGTGTTCCACACGGCGCTGCATGAAACGGTGGCCTGAAACTTGCGGGCGTGTCGTCGGCAGCAAGCGGTGCTCACGCTCATGACGCCGCAAAGCGCGCCCGGTTTTTCCGTCCATGTCTTTCCCCCGAAAGCTTCCCCTCGGCGCGGGGCGTGTTAAAAAGCTAGTTCTCCCCGCGCGTGTGGGTTTGAATCTAGCCCACGTCTGGCAGGTGCGCTACCAGGCGGAGGCCGACTCGAGCTGGGCGAGCTCATCGGAGCCGTTGGCGAGGGCGTCTTTTCGCATCTGTTCGATCTCTGCGCGGCTGAACCTGTCGTTGAGCGCGAAGATCACCGTGGTGCCTTTGCGGTAAACCGGCGTTGCTCCCTCGGAGGCCCACAGTGCCTTGGTCTGCTCGTAAGCCGGGTATTGCTGGTACCAAAAAGGCTCGGGGCTCGACAAGATGAAAGACACGTTCAAGTCCTCGGCGGCTTTGTCCACGATGTTTTTCGTCCTCTTTGCGGCGGCGGACTCGCCGCGCACGCCTTCGCCCAGCAAGCTGGTGCGCCAAAAGAGGATGTCTGTGCTGGAACCGCGGCCGCCCAGGGGCCACTGGTAGTGCCTGCCGATGGTGGGCACGCCGTTGTAGGCGTAGAGCCAGGAGTAACCGTCAGCCGGCTCGCCCATCGTGTAGCCCTCCCAGGCGGCGGGCTGTGTGGCCAACCAGTCGAAGGCGAGCAGGTCGTTATCGTTGACCATGCGCCCGCCGGTGCGCGGCAGAGCAAACGAAGATTTCGCGCCTGTCGAGGTCCTGTCGTGCGCCCACGCCATCGTCAACGACCCAGCCGCCACAGCCACAACGATAGAGGCCACCGCGGTAGCACGCAGCCAGGCCGGTTTGGCCCAGCGTGCCCCCAGCGGCGCCAAACACAGCAGGCGAACGATCGCGGCCACACCTACTGCCGCTCCCGCCACCAGCATCATCGCCACCGGCATGACGAGACGATGTGCGGTGTTGTAGTGCAAGTTGCCGATTATCGCCAATGTATCGCCCCACCAGCCGTCGATAGGTTCAAGGGCGTTGACTGCGGCAGCGGCCGAGATCAGGGTGAAAAGGATGGGCCAGATCTGCCCACGCCACACAAGCGCCACCGCCGCCCCGAGGCCACCGAGCACCCACAAGGTGACCACGGAGTGGCCCACGAACTCAGAGAAGAACTGGTCGACGTGGCGAGTGTCCATACTCCACACCGCAGCCCATGTGTTGCTGTAGCCTTTGTCTTCCGGGGTGGCCCACCCCGAAACTTCTTCGGCCTGGGCAGACCCCGCCAACACCTGCGGCAAAAATAGCACCACGCCGGCCACCGCCGGCCCGGCCAACCACGCTAAATCCCCGATCCGGGAACGCGCCGGTTTGAGCAGCAGGCTGGTGAGCCAAAACAGCGCCACGGGCACAGCGATGTAGGTCACCACTGAGGGGTGGACGTTGAGCGCGCCGACGAAGGCAAGCGCAGCCGGAAACGCGAGGGCATGCCACCCTGGAACCTCGCAGAACACCCATATCACGGAGCCAACCAGGCCCACGGCCACTAAATAGGGCCACATGCCGACGTAGTCCCCGATCCACAAAATAGGCGGAGCTACATAAATCGCTGCAGCCGCCAGCCCCGCCGCAATCTGGGCGGTCAACCCGCGTGAACGCAAGATGGTCAACACCAGGCACGCCATCGACAAGGGCAACACAAAGCCGGGAAAGACGGTGGAAGCGATGTTGACCGCCGGGATCGGGTCGAGTCCTGCCGCCTGCCCAAACAGCGCGACGAGGGCATGGAACCCGGTGGGGTAGAGCAGCTGCGCGTGGGACTCCAGATTTTGCAGCTCACCCATCCGTGTCGGGGAGGCTACACCTTCTTCCATGATGTAACGCACCACGTTCGCGTGCCACTGGGAGTCCCAGCCCTGCACGATGTTGCCCACACCGTGCGGCAAGCGAACTAGCCAGCTCAGCCGATCAGAAATGATCATCCAGGAACCGGCGACTACACCTGCGGCGGGCAGAACCCAGAACGGGTCGAGCAGGCTGCGTTCACGCCACACACCGGGCCACAGCGCACGGCGCCAACCCACATTGGCCCGCCGTCTGGCGCGTCTGGCGAACATCCACCGCCACGCTGCAGCCGCAGCCAACGCCAGCAGCATGCTGATGAAAAAGGTCAGCCAGTTAAACGGTGCGCTTGTCGCTCCCCACATCCAGGCACTGACACCCACGACGCCGAAAGTGACCGCCGGAGCGACCGCCAGCGCCGCCGGGGCTTTAGCGCCTGCCACGAAGCTGATCAGGAATCCGGGAAGGATAAGGACTAGCAGCGCGATGAGCACCACCGACGCTAGGGCCATGGTCGCGCTTCCTTTCCTTGTCCACCTGAGGTTGTCGTCACTTTATATCCCCGCAATTCTATTGCCTTGACCCTGCTCGTCCTAGTCGGCGCGCTCGAGGAGGTCACGCTTGTCCCGGGTCACAGCCAGCCGCGCCGCCACATCCTCGTCGGCCGGGTAGGTCACCGCACTTAAGGTCAGCCCCTTCGCTGGGGCGAGCTGCACCTGGGGACTGCGTTCGCGTTTTTCAAGCAACCCTTCAACCCAGGCTGGGTCACGGCGACCCGCCCCGACGTGTAGGCAAGACGCAACCAGCGCACGCACCATGTTCCAGCAGAAAGCATCGGCGCGGATGTGCGCTTCATAAAGGCAAGGTTCCTCGCTTGTCGACGCCTCAACCCACCTCATCTCCTTGACCTCCCGCACCGTGGTGGCGTGCGGCCGTGCCTTGCAAAACGCCGCAAAGTCATTGAGCCCCACCACCAGGTCCGCCACGGCCTGCATGCGTTCGATGTCGATGGGGCGCGGCCACCAGGCGGTATCGCGCACCCGCGTCGGCAAAACGCCGGAAGGGTGGGTGCTCACCCGGTAAACGTAGGTGCGGTCGATGGCGGCGAAACGGGCGTCGAAAAGCGGATGCGCCATGGCGACCTTTGTCACCCGCACGTCCTCGGGAAGAAACTTGGCCAGCCGGGGCACCAGTTTGCCTGGATCCCCGTCGATGGATCGTTGCACCAACGAAGCCCGCGGAACATCCAGGTGCGCGACCTGTCCGCTGGCGTGGACCCCGGCGTCAGTGCGCCCCGCCACCGTCAACCGGGCAGGAACGCGCAGGATTGTGCTTAAAGCGTCTTCCAACGTCTCCTGGACGGTGCGGGTGGCAGTGCCGTCAGCAGCCGGTTTCTGCCGCGCCCAACCGTGAAAATCCGTGCCATCGTACGCAATATCGAGGCGCAGGCGAAGCGAATCCTTGACGGGCTGAGCTAAAGTCACCCGCCTACCTTAGCAACCAACGGGTAAAGCCCCGCTTCCTTACACGACGTGCGCTTCAGGAAACGGGGCTTGAGACACAACCCAAAAGGAACTACTCCTCCTCGGTCGCTTCTGCCTTCTTCTCAGCCTCAGGCTCAGCAGCTGCGGCTTTGTCAGCCTCAGCCTGCTTGGACGCTGCAGCGCGGGCGGTGCGGGTAGCCTCGGCGGAAACAGTCTCCTCAAGCACCAGGGAGATGTGCACCATCGGGGCGTTATCGCCGGCGCGGTTTTCCAACTTGATCGTGCGGGTGTAGCCGCCCTCACGGTTGGCAAACTTCGGTGCGAGCTCGTTGAACAGGTACGCGACGATGTCCTTGTTCGGCAGCTCGGCGGCGACAGCACGGCGGTCAGCCAGCGTGCCCTTCTTCGCCTTAGTGATCAGCTTCTCTGCGTAAGGACGCAGAACCTTCGCTTTGGCAGCGGTGGTCTTAATTGCGCCGTGCTCGAAAAGGGACTGCGCCAGGTTAGAAACAATGTGTTTCTGGTGATTGGCGGACCCTCCGAGGCGGGCACCCTTCTTAGGGGTAGGCATTTTCGTACTCCTCGTTGCGGTTGATTGAGCGCGTGCTCGGGTGTGTTACTCGGATTCTTCCGCGCTGGTGTCGACATAGTCCCCAGTCTCGGCGTCGTAGCCTTCGATCTGGGTCGGGTCGAAATCTTCCGGTGCGTCCTTCAACGTCAAATCCAACGAAGCCAGCTTGATCTTGACCTCGTTAATGGACTTCTGGCCGAAGTTACGGATGTCCAGCAGGTCACTTTCGGTGTACTCAGCGAGCTCACCAACCGTGTGAATCTCCTGGCGCTTCAGGCAATTGTAGGAACGCACAGAGAAGTTCAAGTCCTCGATGGGCAGGTTGTAAGCAGCGATGTACTCAGTTTCCTGCGGGGAGGGGCCGATCTCGATGCCCTCGGCTGCGGTGTTTAGCTCGCGAGCAAGACCAAACAGCTCAACCAAGGTGGAGCCAGCAGACGCCAAGGCGTCGCGGGCGGTCATGGAGTTTTTGGTCTCCACGTCGATGATCAGCTTGTCAAAGTCAGTGCGCTGCTCAACACGGGTCGCCTCAACTTTGTAGGCGACACGGGTGACCGGGGAGTAGATCTGGTCGACTGGGATGCGGCCGACCTCTCCGCCAGCGTTGGGCATGGCCGGGACATAGCCACGGCCGCGCTCGACAACAAGTTCCATCTCGAGGCGCGCTTGCTCGTTGAGGGAAGCAATGTGCAGATCCGGGTTGTGAATCTCCACGCCAGCCGGCGGTTCAATATCGCCGGCGGTGACGTCTCCCGGGCCTTCCTTGGACAGGTACATAACCACCGGCTCATCCGAGTCGGAGGACAGCACAATGTCTTTGACATTGAGGATAATCTCGGAGACGTTTTCCTTGATGCCGTTGATCGTGGTGAACTCATGGAGCACACCGTCGATCTTGATGGAGGTCACGGCTGCGCCCGGAATGGACGACAGCAGCGTGCGGCGCAGGGAGTTTCCGAGAGTGTAGCCGAAACCGGGCTCCAAAGGTTCGATGACGAACTTGGAACGGTTGGTGTCGATGAACTCCTCAGTCAGTTGGGGGCGCTGCGAGATGAGCATGAACTTCTCCTTTGTCGGCAACCACTATTTGATGCCGGTAGGAACGGATATGTGGAAGATTTGCGCGCCGCGTGCGTCGGCAAGCAAGCGCGGGGTGAAGTAAAGGCTTACTTCGAGTAGAGCTCGACGATGAGCTGCTCCTGCAGCGGAATGTCGATCTGAGCGCGCTCGGGCAGTTGGTGCACGAGAATGCGCAGGGTCTCCGGAACGACCTGCAGCCACGCCGGGACGATGGAATCACTCAGGGAATCCTGCGCTTCCTCAAACCAGAGCATGTTGCGGGACTTATCGCGGACATCAATGATGTCGTACTGGGTCACGCGGTAAGAAGGAACATTGGTCTTCTTGCCGTTGACAGTGAAGTGGCCGTGAGACACGAGCTGGCGAGCCTGGCGGCGGGTGCGTGCCAAACCAGCGCGGTACACGACGTTATCCAGACGCGACTCCAGCAGGATCAGCAGGTTGTCGCCGGTCTTACCGGGAAGGCGGTTGGCCTCCTCGTAGTAGCGGCGGAACTGCTTTTCCATAACGCCGTAGGTAAAGCGTGCTTTCTGCTTCTCCTGAAGCTGGAGCAGGTACTCGGATTCCTTGATGCGGGCGCGGCCAGCCTGCCCCGGAGGGTAGGGACGACGCTCGAAGTATTTGTCGCCGCCGACGAGATCGACGCGGAGGCGACGGGACTTACGGGTAGCAGGGCCGGTATAACGAGCCATGGTGTTTTACCTCTTTTCCTTCTCTGCCTTAAACGCGACGACGCTTCGGCGGACGGCATCCGTTAAACGGCTGCGGCGTCACGTCGGAGATCGAGGACACCTCCAGGCCAGCGGCCTGAAGAGAACGGATGGCGGTCTCGCGGCCGGAGCCCGGTCCCTTGACGAAAACGTCAACCTTCTTCATGCCGTGATCCATTGCCTTGCGGGCAGCGTTTTCGGCAGCCATCTGCGCGGCGAACGGAGTCGACTTGCGGGAGCCCTTAAAGCCGACGTGGCCGGAGGACGCCCAGGAGATCACAGCACCGTTCGGGTCCGTGATGGACACGATGGTGTTGTTGAACGTGGACTTGATGTATGCGTGGCCAGCGGCCACATTCTTCTTAACGACGCGACGGCCACCACGGCGCGCGCCGGAACGAGTCTTAGGAGGCATGTGTTACTTCTTCTTTCCTGCGATGGTCTTCTTCGGGCCCTTGCGGGTACGCGCGTTGGTCTTGGTGCGCTGTCCACGGACAGGCAGGCCACGACGGTGACGCAGACCCTGGTAGGAGCCGATTTCGATCTTGCGACGGATATCCGCCTGCACCTCGCGGCGCAGATCGCCCTCGACGGTGTAGGAGGACTCGATCGCGTCACGCAAAGCGGCGAGCTGTTCGTCGCTCAGGTTGTCTGTGCGCAGGTCCGGAGAAATGCCGGTCTTTTCGAGCAGTTCCTTGGAACGGGTAGCACCGATTCCGTAAATGTAGGTGAGAGCGATCTCCATGCGCTTGTTGCGCGGGAGATCAACACCAGCTAGACGTGCCATGTGGTACGTGCCTTTCAGGTTGTTACGGTGGTTTTCTCCCCACCCGTCCACGCCACGCGACGCTTTACCCGGACCTAACCGGATGATGGGCCGTGATTACGCGCGGCTTTGGCCACCGTGGCCAAAGGTCGTGGGCGTCCCGAAAACTCGGCACGCCTTGGGAAGGGAGGCTGAAAAAGTTTCCTTACTTGTAGCGGTACGTGATTCGACCGCGCTCCAGATCGTAGGGAGAAAGCTCCACGACGACCCGGTCTTCCGGAAGGATGCGGATGTAGTGCTGGCGCATCTTCCCACTGATGTGGGCAAGCACTTCGTGCCCGTTGTCGAGTTCGACACGAAACATTGCGTTCTTCAAGGGCTCGACGATGCGACCCTCAACCTCGATTGCGCCTTCTTTTGCCATACACTCCACTTCCTACGGCACTCACGGTGACGCGGTGCCAGTCGAAAAAACGTCCTGCTACCTGGCGGATCAAGGCAGCATGAGCTGCCTGGTGAAACACCAACTTGGCAGTCTATCGCTAAGGCTGGGAAAAGACAAACTCCTCTCTTAAAAAGGAGCCGGAGCAAACGCGCGCCCTAGTAGACGAAAACTTTGTCGCCTATCTGCAAATCGTTGAAATAACGCTGCGCATCACCGCGGTACATGCGGATGCACCCGTGGGAGAGCAACCTCGGATCCCCTTCGTGGAAGGCAATACCGTTGTAGGTGAAGTAAGTCGCGTACGGCATCGGGGCATTGTTGAACTCATACGAGATCTCGTCTTTGACCTTACGGTTGACGTAGAAAGTCCCCCGTGGTGTCTCCCACCCCGGCGCACCAGGGCCAATCGTCGCGGCCTGGTAATACATCTGGCCGTTTCTTTGCAGCCAGGAACGGCGCCCGTCAATGTCGATGCAGGCTTTGGCATCCTTTGGGCACGGGCCGTAGTCGAAAGCTGGTGCTTGCGGCTTCGCCGGCTGCGGGGCTGGCGCTGGCGCTGGTGCTGGTGCTGGTGCTGGTGCTGGTGCTGGCCTGGGGGTGCGCTCCGCGATCAAGCCGGGGAAGAAAGCCTCCACGGACTGATCAATGGCGGCCTTGGCCTGGTCAGCAAGGCGCGGGTTGACCGCCCGCAGGGCCTCAGCTTGGTGGCGAAGCTGTCCGCGGGTTTTCCATGCGGCATCACGGGCACCGCGGTCATTGCTCGGACCTAAGCTGGAAAACGAGCCATTGAACTGCTCGAAGGGGTTCGCTGCTTGCGCTCCCGCGACCGGCGCGGCAACAAGTGAGGCACTAAGCCCTACGATGGCGGCGAGGCAACGGATACGGCGCTTCATCGCAGAATACTTCTCCTGTCGCGGTAAAGAAGACATGGGAGAAGTATAACCGGGGCCGAAGAAAATGCTGAACAGCCCTTGCCGGCCACGCCCTACGGGCGAGGTGTGAGAATCCGCGGGCCGTCAACAGTGGCCGCAACGGTGTGTTCGAAATGCGCGGCGGGCGCAGAATCAATGGACACGACCGTCCAGTCGTCATCAAGCACCGTGGTGTCCGTCTCCCCACCGAGGATGAGCATGGGCTCAATCGCAAGCACGGAGCCTTCCTGGATCAGTGGACCGCGCCGCGGCTTTCCCTCGTTGGCAAGGAAAGGTTCTTCGTGCATCGTGCGCCCAATGCCATGCCCACCGTATCCCTCAACTATGCCCAATGTGACGCCGAATTTTTCCTCCGCAGCCAAGGTAGCTAGCTCCAGTGCATGAGAGACATCGGTTAGCTTGTTGCCCGGCACCATCGCTTTGAGGCCCTCCATTAACACCCACTCGGTTGCGCGATTGAGCTTATCGACGTCGCCAGCCAGCTCTCCCACCCCAAAAGACCACGCCGAATCCCCCACCCAACCGTCTAAGGTCGCGCCGCAGTCAACGGAGACCAAATCTCCCTCTTTGAGCACCGTCTCCGCCGAAGGGATGCCGTGGACCACCACATCATTGACCGATGCACAAATCGATGCCGGGAAACCTTGATACCCGAGAAACGTCGGAGTCGCGCCGTGGCTGCGAATGACTTCTTCAGCGACGCGGTCTAAGTCGAGAGTGCTCGCCCCGACAACGGCCGCCTCCCGAACAGCCACAAGAGCTTCGCCGACGATACGCCCCGCCGCCTCCATGGCGTCGAGCTCGGCAGGGGTCTTGGCTGCGATCTTGCGGCGTCGAAAAGCCACTGTGATGCTCCTTCGGTCAATGAATAATCGGAAATAATGCAACCAGCCGACACCCCGAACTGGAGGCGCCGGCTGGCTGGGGCGAAGAAAACCCTTACTTGTTGATCGCTTTCATGGCACGTTCGTTGATCTCGTCAACATCGCCTTCGGCGTCAATGTTGATGATGGCATCGCCGTAGTGCTCGATCAGCGGCGAAGTTTCATCGCGGTAAACACCGAGGCGAGTGCGGATCGTCTCCTCATTGTCGTCGGCGCGCCCCCGGGCCAGCATACGCTCGACAACAACATCCTCATCCACAGAGAAGTTGAGCACACCGTCGAGCGCCACGCCCTTCTGACTCAACAAATCAGTGAGAATATCAGCCTGCTCCACGGTGCGCGGGAAGCCGTCGAGGAGAAAACCCTCACGGGCATCTTCCTCAAGAAGACGCGACTCGACCATGCGTGCCGTGACATCAGTGGGCACAAGCTTGCCAGCGTCGATGTACTCCTTCGCCTCAACACCAAGCGGGGTGCCCTCGCCGATGTTGGCGCGAAAGAGATCTCCGGTGGAGATATGGGGTACACCCAGTTTTTCGGAGAGGATAGCTGCCTGGGTGCCTTTGCCGGCGCCAGGAGGTCCGAGAAGTACGAGTCGCATTATCGCAGAAGCCCTTCGTAGTTGGATTGGAGCAGTTGAGACTCGATTTGCTTCACCGTGGTCAAAGCAACCGAGACCATAATTAGAATAGCGGTGCCGCCGAAAGCGGACATTCCTCCCGCCCCCGAGCCGGTAATGCCGGCATCGAGAGCCAAGTTAGGCAGGATCGCAATGAACGCAAGGTAGAGCGCGCCGACAAACAGCAGGCGGTTCATTACGAAGCCGAGGTACTGCGCCGTCGGGCGGCCAGGGCGGATACCCGGAATGAAACCGCCGTACTTCTTCATGTTCTCCGCCTGCTCCACCGGATCGTACTGGATGGAGACATAGAAGAAGGAGAAAAAGACAATCATGCCGAAGTACAACGCGATGTACTGCCAGGAACCGGGGTTTTGCAGCCACGCCATCACGTTGATCTGCCACCAGTTCTCCGCCGGGTTCGGGTTGTTCATCGTGACAATCTGGGTAATCAGCACCGGGACGTACATCAGTGAGGAGGCGAAAATCACCGGAATAACGCCAGCCTGGTTAACCTTCAGCGGCAAATAGGTCGAGGAACCACCATACTGGCGGCGACCCACCATACGCTTGGCGTACTGCACTGGGATGCGGCGCTGTCCCTGCTCCACGAAAATAATGCCCACAACCAAAACGATGACGGCAAGCAAAACAACGGTGAAAGTAACCCCACCCGACTGCGACAAAATCACCGCCCCCTGTGTCGGGATCTGAGTGGCGATACCGGCGAAAATAAGGAGGGACATGCCGTTGCCGACACCCTTTTCGGTAATGATCTCACCGAGCCACATAACCAAAATGGCGCCGGAGGTCATAACAATGATCATCATGATCAGCGTCCACACGTTGCGGTCATCGACGAGCACCGGCGTACCTTGGCCAAGCAGTTGCTCCCGGTCCGCCAAAGCGACGATGCCGGCGGACTGGAGGAGTGCAAGGCCAACGGTCAGGTAACGCGTGTACTGCGTCATCTTCGTCTGCCCAGCTTGGCCTTCCTTCTTCAACTCCTCAAACTTCGGAATCACCACGGTCAACAGTTGGACAATGATGGAGGCCGTAATGTAGGGCATGATGCCGATCGCGAAGATGGAAAGTTGCAGCAGCGCACCGCCTGAAAACAACCCGATGATGGAAAACATCGTCGCCTGGTCGCCTTGGGAAATCTCGTCGAGCTGACGGGAAATCGCGGGGTAATCGACCCCCGGGGTTGGGATTTGGGCACCGAAGCGGTAGAGAATCATCAACGCAAGAGTAATGAGAATCTTCTTGCGCAAATCCGGGTCTTTAAACGCCTGAGCGATAGCGGACACAAAGCCTCCTGGCTCCTAGGCTGCAAGCGCCTAGAAGGTAGCGGACATGTTTTTAACGCGGAGCCAAGCCCACCTTCAGGCAGACCCACTCCGGACAAGTTTGACCTTAACAGCCTAGCAGTTGCTCTCCCATAATTGAACTGGGGCAGCTCCGGGTTAGCTTCCGGGCACCTGTGAACACGCAAAAACGCCGCCTACCTCGAAGGAGATAGGCGGCGCTTGGGGCTCCGTGAAGCTTTAAGCCTCAGTGACGGATCCGCCAGCAGCCTCAATCTTTTCAACTGCTGACTTCGAGAACTTCGCAGCGGTGACATCGACCTTAACGTCGATCTCGCCGTTGCCCAGAACCTTCACCGGCTGGTTCTTACGAACCAAACCAGCAGCCGCGATATCGGCGGCGGAGACAGCTCCACCGTCCGGGAACGCCTTCGCAAGGTCGGAAACATTCACAACCTGGTAGACGACGCGGTTCGGGTTCTTGAAACCCTTAAGTTTCGGCAAACGCATGTGCAACGGCATCTGGCCACCCTCGAAAGCAGCGGAAACCTGCTTCCGAGCGCCAGTGCCCTTGGTGCCGCGGCCTGCGGTCTTGCCCTTGGATGCCTCACCGCGGCCAACGCGGGTCTTGGACTTGTGCGCGCCCTTTGCTGGGCGCAGATCATGGAGCTTGATGATGTCAGCCATGTTTTCTACTCCCCTGCAACTTCTTCGACGGTGACGAGGTGACGCACCTTCAAAATCTGGCCGCGGGTCGCCGGGTTGTCCTTCTTAATGACGGACTGACCGATCTTGCGCAGACCCAGCGCGTCAAGGTTCTGGCGGGTGGTCGGCTTCTCACCGACCCGGCCATGGTGCAACGTAATCTTCAATGCCATGATGCTTAGGCCTCCTGTCCTGCGCGTGCGCGCAGCATGCGAGCCGGTGCGACATCCTCAATGGACTTGCCGCGCTTAGCCGCAACTTCCTCCGGGCGAACCAGTTCCTTCAAACCAGCAACCGTGGCCTGAACCACGTTGAGGGCGTTGTCGGAGCCGAGGGACTTCGCCAGGATGTCCTGGATACCCGCGCACTCAAGCACCGGGCGAACCGCGCCGCCGGCGATGACACCAGTACCGGGAGCTGCCGGGCGGAGCATGACGATGCCCGCGGCCTGCTCAGCCTGCACCGGGTGCGGGATAGTACCGCCGATCATCGGGACGCGGAAGAAGTTCTTGCGAGCTTCCTCGGCACCTTTCTGAATAGCTGCGGGAACTTCCTTTGCCTTGCCGTAGCCGACGCCGACCATGCCCTCACCATCGCCAACGACGACGAGTGCGGTAAAGGACATGTTGCGGCCGCCTTTGACGGTCTTGGCAACACGGTTGATGGTGATGACGCGCTCGATGTACTTATCGCGCTCGTCGTTTTGGTTGCGACGGTCGTCGCGGCGGCCACGGCCACCGCGCTCGTTGCGGTTGTTCTGCTTGTCGGCGGAGCGCCCGCCGTCACGCCGTTCACGTTCGGCCATTACGCGTTCCTTCCGTTGATGGTGTTGATTGCGGTGATCATTAGAATTTCAAACCACCTTCACGAGCTGCGTCAGCGAGAGCTGCGATTCGACCGTGGTACTTGTAGCCGGCGCGGTCAAAAACAACGCTTTCAATACCCGCTGCCTTGGCGCGCTCTGCAACGAGCTGACCTACCTTTGCCGCCTTGTCCTTCTTGTCGCCCTCAAGGGAGCGCACGTCCGCTTCCATCGAGGATGCGGAAGCAAGGGTGTGCCCGGCCAGGTCGTCGATGATCTGGACGTGCATGTGGCGGGAGGAACGGTGCACGACAAGACGCGGCATCTCCGGGGTGCCACGCAAAGTCTTGCGGATACGGCTGTGACGACGAACGCGAGCCTCGCGGCGGCGCGAAGAAATATCGCGGCCCACCGGAGTGCGCTTGGTGTTCTCTGCGGTATTGCTCATGTTTTACTTACCCGTCTTTCCGACCTTGCGGCGAACCTGCTCGCCTGCGTAGCGGATACCCTTACCCTTGTACGGGTCATCCTTACGCAGTCGGCGGATGTTAGCCGCGATCTGGCCAACCTGCTGCTTGTCAATACCCTCGATGGAGAACTTGGTGTTGCCGTCAACGGCGAACGCGATGCCTTCCGGCGCCTCAATCACAACAGGGTGCGAAAAGCCCAGGGAGAACTCGAGGTTCTTACCCTTGAGCTGGACACGGTAACCAACACCGAAGATCTCCATGTTGATCTTGTAGCCCTCGGTAACACCGATGACGTTGTTGTTGATCAGCGAGCGCGACAGGCCGTGGAGAGCACGGTTGGTGCGGTGATCGTCCGGGCGGGACACCACAATTTGGTTGTCCTCCACGGAAGCGGTAATCGGCTCCGGCAGGTCGACGGACTTAGTGCCCTTCGGGCCCTTGACCTCAACCTTTTGGCCGTCAATTTTGATCTCTACGCCGTTCGGGACGGCAATGGGTGCGAAACCTACACGCGACATAGTCTTTACAACCTCCCTTTACCAGACGTAGGCGAGGACTTCCCCACCTACGCCCTTCTCCTGGGCCTGACGATCGGTCAGGAGGCCTTGGGAGGTGGAGATGATCGCCACACCCAGGCCGCCGAGGACCTGCGGCAGGTCGTTGGACTTCGCGTACACGCGCAAACCCGGCTTGGACACGCGGCGCAGTCCAGCAATGGATGCTTCGCGCGTCGGTCCGTACTTGAGGTCGAGGGTGAGTTCCTTGCCCACCTTCGCATCCTCAACCTTGTAGTCGTTGATGTAGCCTTCCTGCTTGAGAATCTCAGCGATGTTCGCCTTGATCTTCGAGGAAGGCATAGACACGGTGTCGTGCTGCGCATTGTTTGCGTTGCGCACGCGAGACAGCATGTCTGCAATCGGATCAGTCATGGTCATAAGGCGACCGTTTACCTTTCTCGTTGCGGTTCCCTGCAACCCACCACGACGCCTTTAAAAGCGCCACGTTTTCCGTGTGTTCTGTCGGGGGCTACTCAACGCTCCCCGCGCTTAGTAACGCGAGGCGCTCGCCGCCACCCTTGCACCCGGACCGCATGTCGGCGGGGGGCCTGCAACAAAGTTGGATGTTCAAATGTACTTCGGATGCGCGCACGAAAGTGCCGGCGCGCAAGTCCGACGGCTCACGTTACCTCGCCGCACGCCGAAAAAGCAATTCGCTTCTCGACGTCCCGCCGCCGCCTTTCCCCAGGACGGCGGCGGGCGTCCCTAAGCGAGGGCGACGCACCCGGGCTAGAACGGCAGCGTTAGCACCGCGCCACCCAGCAGGGGCGCGAAGGCTGCCACGGCGCCGCCCACGGCGGCCAGCACCAGAGCGACGAGCGCGGCGATGATGCCCACCGGCGAGGAGATTCCCGAGCCTTCCGTGCCGGAGCTCGGCCCCTCGGTGGAGCCCGGTACGACAAGGCCGCTGGACAGGGGCATGCTGGAGAGCGCGGCGCTCAGATCGACCCCTGAGGAGCCCTCGTTACCGTTCCAGTTCGTGCAGGTCAGACCCTCGTCGAGGGCGCGGCCGTGGAAGCGGTCGAGGAGGAAGGGCATGCCGAACGCTCCCCCACTGACGGACTGGGCCACGTGGTTGGCCTCCCCGATTGTGCCGATCTCGGGGAGGATGTCGTCGCGGTAGTACACCGCGGCGCCCTGGGTGCACCAGTTCCGCGCGAGGTCCTTGGCCTGGCCGTAGGCCACATTGCGGTCGAAGCGGCCGGAGACGATCATCATCGGCACCTCGGGGGCCCGCCTCCCGATCAGCTGGTCCTCTACCGCTCGCTGCGCCTCCGGGTACTCCTTAACCAGCTCGGCGAGCGAGCGGCCCCCTGCGATCCACTCACGCGTCGAGGTGTAGGCATACTCGTCCATAATCTCGTCGGTGCACATCTCGGACAGCGCTCGGAGGGCGCTACGACCGTCGTCGTTGACGTTGGCCTCGACGATCTCGCCGATTACTGGGTACCGCTCGGCTAGCCCGTTGACGGCGAAGCCGATTGCGCCGGCCAGGTCGGACCCGTCGATGTTGGACATCACCGCGGTCAGGTCGGCCGGCGGCGCCGAGGCGTATCCGCCGACCAGGTTGAGGTCGGGGGCGTAGCTCGGCTGCAGCTCGGCAGCCGCCGTGGTGGCGCCGCCTCCCTGGGAGTGGCCATAGAGGCCAACCGCCCCGAAGGTCTCCCCGCGGCCCTCGACGAGCGTGCGCGCAGCACGGGCGGCGTCGAGCATGGCGTGGGCCTGATCGACGCGATTCATGTAGGTGTGGACGCCCGGCGTGCCCATGCCGATGAGGTCGGTCACGACAACGCGCACGCCCTGGTTGGCGAACATCATGTCGTACATGCCCTCAAGGTTGACGAACCGCCCAGAATAGACGGGGTCGGGCTGTCCATCGAGGGGCCAGTTGCGGGACGGGGCGCACTGGTCGCCCTGTCCGACGGTTCCACGCACGACCACCAGGGTCGGCCGGGGCCCGTCACCGCGCCACGGCACGGTGGGCTCCACGACGTAGCCGGTCACGGGAACGAGCCGACCGTCAGCGTCTTGCGTGGTGTACATGATCTTTTCGGCGGTGTTGGGCAGCGCCAGGTCCGCCTTTCCGAACATCCCCGAGTAAGGGACGGTCTTCTGCCGCAGGATCTGCCCCACCTCGCTGGGCGCCACGCCCGAGGTGTCATAGAACTGGTCGACCTGCCCACGCTGGACAACGCCGCTCGTCACCACCGACGACCCGACCGAGGAGCCCTTGAGCGAGCTGCCCTCCGCCGCCTGCGCCGCTCCCGCTACCGAGACAACCGTCGAAACAACCAGGGCCGCCGTCGCGGCCGCCGTTTCGCGGTACATACCCCCTCGCCGAATACCCATGTGATCCCCACTTCATTGACAGCCAATATTGACATAGCTCACACTAGCGGGGCTTTAAAGTTTGTTGGGCAAAACGTTATATTTTGGTGTGTGCGCTACCCCCGCGCCTCCCCCGCGCCTCCCCGTCCCGGCTCCTACCAGGGAAGAGCAGGGCGGGATTGCACCCTCTCCTGGCCGAGGTCGGTTCTGTCTCCTGCGTCGCGGCCGCTGCCGTACGCCCCGCCGTCGTAGGTCCGCCGCGCCCGCGATGTCGTCAGATGCAGCCCGAGGTCGCGGGCGTAGTTCTCCTGGGCCTGTTCGGCGCGCCGCAGGTCGTCGATAAGCGCGACCGCGTAACGCTCATCGCTGCCGGCAACCCCATCTTCCGCCGCAGCCAGCCGCTGCCCCACCGAACGTGCAAAACCCTGCATGAAGGAACGCCGTTTGACCACGGTAGAAGCATCAAACGGGCCGCAAGAGGTGAGGTTTGTAGCGCCGGCGATCATCACTGGATTGAGCAAGACATACAGCATCTCCACGCGCTGAAGATGCCTGTGCCTGCCGAACAGCGTCACCGCAAAGACCTTGGTTGACCTGCGAACCTTCTGCTGGAACCCGACGCAGTGCAGCGCGGTGGCCACCGCAAACAACAGCGCCGCCTGCATTTCCGTATAAGCCCCCGAGAAAGTGAATGTTTTGCGGGCCATCGCGTCAGATTCCTCCGCAGCCGACACGTCCCTTTCTTCAAAGCCGTACATGGCCATGATCTCAAAAGCACGGTCGTAGAAAACCTGCCCCTCCGGCGTCCCCTCCCGATCTGCCGCCTGGTTGAGGAGTTTGCGAACCTTCTCTTTAACCTTGTCGATATCCTTCATTGACTTCCTACACCCCCGAATTGACTGGTAAAACACGCGACGGGTCGCTTCTAGCACCCGTCGCGCTGTGGCTTTGGAAGTAGATATAAGGTACGCGCGCAAAAGAATCCAACGCTTCGCCAGCGTTCGGTGGATAACTCACCGCCAACGCTTTTGCCTGTGGATAGTTCACCCACCAGTCGAGCGTTGCGGTTGCACATGGCCTAACCCAAGAACATCCCGGATGCCTTGATGATCGTCTCCCACAAACCGTACAGCAAAGAGGCGCCAATGAAGAGGGCCAACGCCATGGAAATAGTCGTGTGGACGCCGCCCGAGCTGCCCGTCGCGCGGCCCTGAGCGCTCGCCTCGCTTTCAGCATCAAGAACCGCCTGGCGGTCCGCATCGCTTTTCGCCTTCACCACCTCAGGGTCCTCCATCCAACGCTCAGCGACGGGGCGCACAAGGAAGTTGGCGATCAAACCGACCGCCAGCAAACCACACATAATAAACAGCGACAGCTTGTAGAGCTCCGGCCCTTCGTTGCCGCGGTTGGCTTGAGACTCGACGACCATGTTGACAATCAACGGACCTGCAACACCCGCCGCCGACCACGCCGTGAGCAAACGGCCGTGGATGGCACCGACCTGGTAGACACCGAACAAGTCGCGCAAGTACGCAGGAACAGTAGCGAAACCACCGCCGTAGAAAGACAAGATGATCAACGAGGACACCACGAAAATAACCAGGCTGCTCGCGCCGGCAGTGGCGAGAACCAAGTACAAAAGCAGACCAACACCGAGATAGACCATGTAAATGTTCTTGCGCCCGATCACGTCGGAAAGCGAAGACCAGACAAAGCGCCCACCCATGTTGGTCAGCGACAGCAAGCCAACGAAACCTGCCGCGGCGGCAGCGGTGATCGCGGGGAAGAAGTCCTGGATCATCGGCGCTGCGTTTTCCAAGATGCCGATGCCAGCGGTGATATTACAAAACAGCACAACCCACAGGCACCAAAACTGCGGAGTCTTGATGGCGTTAGCGGCCGAGACATTACCCGAAGTCTTCAACGGGGACTTCTTCACGGCAGCCGGATCAAAACCTTCCGGAACCCAGTCCGGGTGCGGCAGACGAATTGCGTAGGAACCCAGAGCAATGACCACCAGGTAGAGAACACCAAGCGCGAGGAAAGTGGGCTGCAGACCAGCCGCACGGTCCGCAATTTCCGTGCCACCGCCGAAGAACTCCATCATGCGGTTCGACACTGGCGAGGCAATCAACGCGCCACCACCAAAGCCCATGATCGCCAAACCTGTGGCCAATCCGGGACGATCAGGGAACCACTTCATCAGCGTTGACACCGGCGAAATGTAGCCAATACCAAGGCCGATACCGCCGATGAAGCCGTAGCCTAAATACACCAGCCATAGCTGACCAGAAGAAATACCAAGGGTGGCCACCATAAAGCCGACAACCCACAACGCCCCCGCTACAGCCATGGAAACGCGCGGGCCGACACGCTCAACCCACGTTCCGAAAAGCGCGGAGGAGATACCGAGCATGCCGATCGCCAGGGAGAAAATCCAACCCACAGCAACTTCTCCAACGGCGAAGTGTTCCATCATCGGGCGTTTAAACACCGAAAACGCATACACCTGACCAATCGAGAGGTGGATTGCCAACGCTGCTGGTGGGATCAACCAGCGGTTGAATTTTTCCGGCGCGATAATCGCGCCGCGGGAAAAGAATGACATATTTAGCCTTTCGTGCTCTTTGTCCGTGCCGCCGTCGACGGCCGTAGCGGATGGTGCTGCGCCGCAGACTCCAGTGTGGCAGACTTTTTGACCGCAGACGTTGACAAGTACGCAGTGATATTAAAACACCCTCCCAATACGGGCCAAGCAAGATAGGCTGTCATATCCTCATCGGGCAGCGACAGCGCAGGCCACGTTGCGTTTTTAAAGGAGATTCAGCGGTGCTAGTGCCAGCGCCAGTGCCGGTGCCAGTGCCGGTGCCAGTGCCGGTGCCTACCTAGCCACTTTTGAAAAGACTGTTGTTTCGCGTTTCGCGGGGCCCGCCAAATACCGACTCACGACCCTGCACGACCCTGCATAACTTCTGTGTGTCTCTAAGTGTCACACCGAGTCAACGACTACTGCTGCCGGATCGTCAAGCAGTGGCCCGGCTGGCTCACGGCTAATGGACCCGGGCCAACTCCGGCTAGTGTTCATCACCGCGCATACTGTTTGCGGGTACAGACTGCCCTTCGGAGATCCAATTCGGTGATTTCCTGGGCTACTTTGCTAGCGCCGCTTTCAGTTTCAGATGTGCGACAGGCAAGATGGCGAAGGTCCCGTCTCGGCTGCTGTTGACCGTCTCGGGTGTGCTGCCAGTGCTGATGAGCGCTTGCAAAAGCACCCGCACAACAAAACCCCCGCCAAACCCGAAAAACTCCGGTGGGCGGGGGTGGTGTAGTGAAGCGAAGCTGTTTAGGCCTGCTTCATCTTGCCGTCTTGGTCGACGAACGGGAAGCCGAGGTGCGTCAGCAGTGCGCGGCCCTCGTCGTCGTTCGATGCGGTGGTGACGAGCGTGATGTCCATGCCACGGACACGATCGATTTTGTCAATGTCGATTTCGTAGAACATGGTTTGCTCGTTGAGGCCGAAGGTGTAGTTTCCGGCACCGTCGAACTGTTTGTCGCTCAGGCCGCGGAAGTCACGAATACGCGGCAGGGCGACGTTGAGCAGACGGTCTAGGAACTCCCACATGCGGTCGCCGCGGAGGGTGACCTTCGCGCCGATGGGCATGCCTTCGCGGAGCTTGAAGTTTGCGATGGACTTCTTGGCGCGACGTAGCTGCGGCTTCTGGCCGGTGATCGCGGTGAGGTCCTCGAGAGCGCCGTTGATGACTTTGGAGTCGCGGGCGGCGTCGCCGACACCCATGTTGACGACGATTTTGGTCAGACCCGGGATCTGCATGACGTTGTCGTAGCCAAACTGTTCGTTGAGCTTGGTGCGGATGTCGTCTTTGTAGCGGGCTTTCAGACGCGGGGTGTAGTTCTCAGCCATGCTTAGATGTCCTTCCCGTTCGACTTGGCAACGCGGACTTTTTTGCCGTTCTCATCGAAGCGGTAGCCCACGCGGGTCGGGCGTCCATCGGAGTCGAGAACCATCACGTTGGATACGTGGATGGGGGCCTCCTGGGTGACGATTCCGCCGGACTCGGCGCCGCGTTCGTTGTAGGAGTTAGCGACGTGCTTCTTGATGCGGTTGACGCCCTCGACAAGGACCTTGTTGCGCTGCGGGTAGGCCTCAATGACCTTGCCTTGGGCACCTTTGTCCTTGCCGGAGATCACCTGGACCATATCGCCCTTTTTGATCTTCATACTTAGATCACCTCCGGTGCGAGTGAAACAATCTTCATGAAGCGCTTGTCGCGCAGTTCACGCGCGACGGGGCCAAAGATGCGAGTTCCGCGCGGTTCGGTGTCGTTTTTGATCAAAACGGCAGCGTTTTCGTCGAATGAGATGTAGGAGCCGTCTGGGCGACGGGTTTCCTTTTTGGCGCGCACAACGACGGCGCGCACAACTTCGCCCTCCTTGACGTTGCCGCCGGGGGCGGCTTCTTTCACGGTGGCGACGATTGTGTCGCCAATGCCGGCGAAGCGTCGAACGGAGCCGCCGAGCACGCGGATGCACAGGATTTCGCGTGCACCGGTGTTGTCGGCGACCTTCAGACGCGATTCTTTCTGAATCACTATGGTCTCCTGACCTGGTTGTCTGTGCGCGAGATTTCCGTCCTGCACGCACGTGGTCAATTACGTTTGCACTTTCGCTTATCGACGAACACCCGCTACCGTTGGCACAGTTGACGGGCGTCGAAGGGTCTCGGGGCGCATACTCGGAAACACGTATCCACCCCGACCAGCTTGAGGCAACTGTGGTATTGAACCACACTTGGGGCTTTAAACCCAAATTTGTTCCTGCTCTTTCAGGCGTGGAAGCGGTTGGGTTTCCTTCCGCCTGTAAAGAGGGTGTCACATCACGTAGTCTGGCGGTATGGCTGAAATGCGTCCCCAATTAACCGGCGAGGGTTTGCGCTCTTTGCTTCCGATGGTGAAGTACTCATCGAAGAATACTCCGGAGCGTTACCGCCACTTAGTGTCCTTGCGCGCCTCCGTCATTAACGACTGCCGTGCCTGCATCACAACGCACCGCCGCGATGCGCGGCGCGACGGGTGGAGCGAAGATCGTATTCTTCGCGCCGAGGATTGGACTAACTACACGGAGTCCTACGACGAGAAAGAAACCATTGTGCTGCGTTTGACCGATGAAATTACCCACATCGACGGCTACGAATCGATTTCTGACGAATTGTGGGACCGGGCCGTAGAGCTGTTCGGCATCGCCGGCACCCACAACATTTTGGTCAGTATCTTCGCCATCAATACGTTCAACCGGCTCAGTATCACTACCCGCACAGACCCGCAGATCATTAAGGGCACTATTGACTTCGACCTTGACTACGACGCCCACCTGTAGCCACCCCCGTGACTATCGTTGTCACGCAGTCGTTTAACACAGCGAAGGAGCACCATCGTGCCTGAATCGGATTCGCCTTCCGAGCGCCTTAACTCCACCCATGCCTGGCTTCATTGCTTATCTGAGGCTTTCGGTGTCTCCCCGGAGATTACCCGGCAGGCTGTGGGCCCTGTCCTTGACATGACTGCGCGGGTGGCCCACAACGGCCCGGCGCGACCCGCAGCACCAACTACCGCTTTCCTCGTCGGGTTGGCTGCTGGCCGCGCAGCAGGTGGAGGTGCCGAGACTAACGCTGAGGTCATGGCCCGAGTCGAGGAACTCATTGACAAGGTCGATGAGCTCCTCGCTGCCCGCGCCGCGGCCGCTGGCGATAACGGCTCGCGCGCCTAATCTGCGAAGGGTTCGCTCATAATGGGAAGGCTCAACCGTAAATTCGCAGTCACCCGCGTCAGCTCAACCGCCGACGGCTTCTATCAGGACACCCGCGCCGACACAGTCAGTGTGGAAGAACCTCTCGAGATCCGGGTCGGTGGCACAACGCTTACCTCAACCATGCGCACCCCAGGCCACGATATTGAGCTTGCCCACGGCTGGCTCTACGCCGAGGGATTGATCACCTCGCCGGGCGACGTTTCCACCGCGCGTTATTGCGCGGGGGCGGTCGGCCCCGAAGGGGAAAACACTTACAACCTGCTCGATATTGACCTTGCGGGTGCTGCGCGCCAGATTCCGCTTGAGGCCATCAGGCTGACACCGACTTCCAGCGCCTGCGGGGTGTGCGGGACGCAATCGATTAGCGAGTTACTGCACCGCACCCACGCGCCGATCTCACCCCTCGCGCTGGATCCGGGTTTGGTGATGCTCCTGCCAGAAAAGCTGCGTGAGCACCAGAAGCAATTTAACAAAACCGGCGGCATCCACGCCGCCGGCGCTTTCGACTTAGAGGGCAACCCCATCGTGGTGCGCGAGGACATCGGCCGGCACAATGCGGCGGACAAAGTCATCGGTCATCTGCTGCTCAACGGTGCGCTGCCCGCGAAGGACACGATCCTCGTCATGTCCTCCCGGGCTTCCTTTGAGCTTGTGCAAAAAGCAGCCATGGCCGGGTTTCCGGCCTTGGTGGCGGTTTCTGCTGCGTCCTCCCTGGCGGTCGAGCTCGCCCGCGAAGCCGGGATGGCATTGGTGGGCTTCGCGCGCGGCGATCGGTTCAACCTCTACGCCGGAGAGTTGTCGCGGTCACATTAGGTCGCTGTGGGCCATGCTTTGCGACGTCAGCGTGATAACCGGCGCCTGTCAACGTCACCTGGGTTGCCTTCTGGTTTTGCGGCACGGCGCGGCCCTGACCTTTCCGCCGGGGTTTTCATCCGCGGTGGACGCGCTGGTCTGGAACAATATGAGAGATGACGCATCCTGACACCAGTGCCGTCGCCCGGCTGCGCGACGCCCTCCGCGAGCTGCGGTTGGAGGGGGCGGGGGCCGAGGAAGCCACGGCTGTCGCCGACCAGCTCGACGACTACATCTTGCCGCGCCTGACCAACATTGACGCTCCCCTGCTTGCCGTGGTCGGCGGATCAACCGGATCCGGGAAGTCCACGCTGGTCAACGCCGTTCTCGGCGAGCAGGTAACAAACCCGGGTGTGATCCGCCCGACTACCCGCCAGCCCATTTTGGTGGTCAACCCGGCCGATGCGGACTGGTTCGGATCCTCACAGGTGTTGCCGGGATTGGCGCGCTCCCACGGCGCGGGCGATGAGCAGTCCACAACTTTGCGTGTGGTGTCTACCGCTGCGGTGCCCGAGGGTTTGGCGCTTCTCGACGCCCCCGATTTCGACTCCATCGACGACCGCAACCGCGCTTTATCCTCCCAACTGTTGGCCGCCGCGGACCTGTGGTTGTTCGTCACCACCCCGGCGCGCTACGCCGACAATTTGGTGTGGAACTTCCTGCACGACGCCGCCGGGCGCGACATTGAGGTCGCGGTGGTGCTCAACCGTCTCGACGCGGACGCCGCAGAGACCGTCCCGGACGACTTGCAGCGCATGATGGCGCAGGCCGGATTAGGCGGTGCTGGCCTCTTTCGCGTGCCCTTCATTCCCGGTCTGGAGGCTAACCTGCCTCAGGAGGCGATCGACCCCTTACGTGAGTACCTGCACAAGTTGGCGAAAGACACCGCTGCCCGTCGGCAAGTTGCTGGCAAAACCGTCGCCGGTGCGTTGGAGGCTGTGGCGGGGCGTGTGCTAAAACTCGCGCAGATTCGCGAGGACCGTGAAGCTTTCGCGAAGCAACTCGCGGCGGCTATCGACGAGCACTACGCGGCTGCGGTCGCGCACGTGGGCGATGCGACGTCCGACGGCAAACTGTTGCGCACCGAGGTTTTGGACCGCTGGCAGGACTTTGTGGGAACCTCGGATCTTTTCCGCGGTGTGGAGAAGTGGTTTTCCCGCACCGTTGACCGCCTCGGATCGGCGCTAAGCGGGCGGCCCACCCCCGTGCGAGAGGTCGAAACCCAATTGGAAACCGGCCTGCACGCAGTCATTGTCGACGCGGCCGATACTGCCGCGACCCGCTCCTGGTCCCACCTTGGCGCCGTGGCCCCCGACGTGCGGGCTGCGGCTGCTCCTTCGCTGTCTCGCGCCAGTGCCGACATTTCTGAGAAAGCCTCCGCTTTGGTGCGGGCTTGGCAGGAAGACTTACTCAATCACATTCAGGAAACCGCGGGCCAAAAACGGCAGCGTGCCCGCATCATGTCCCTCGGCCTCAACGTCGCCACCGTGGCCCTCATGTTGGTCGTCTTTGCCTCTACTGCTGGGCTTACCGGTGGCGAGGTTGCCATCGCGGGAGGCTCTGCGGTCGTGGGACAAAAACTGCTGGAAACTATCTTCGGTGAGGACACGGTGCGCCGCATGGCGGCCCGCGCCCGTGAAGATCTAGACGCTCGCCTCAACGCGCTCTACGCCGCGGAGCGTGACCGCTTCGACCCAATTTTCGACGAGCTCAATGCTGGCATCAGCGCCGCTGATCTGCGCGAGAGCGCGAAGCGGGCCTTGGTTGGCGGGGCAACAAAAGGACCTGACGATGGCGCTGTTTAAGAAGAAGACTTCACTAGGTGAGCGCCTTCAGGCTCTTGCTGAGGCCGCTGCTGTGGCCGCAAACTACCTCGCACCCGCCGATCTCCAGCGGCTTGAAGCCGTGGCCACGGCGGGCGCCGAGCGCCGCGCATTGTCGGCTGAACACACGGTCATTGGGTTTTTCGGCGCCACCGGATCCGGCAAAACTTCACTGTTCAACGCCGTCGTTGGTGAAGATTTGGGAACAGCGGCGGCACGTCGGCCCACGACCTCCTCGCCGTTAGCTGCGGTGTGGGAACCGGCCGGTGCCGAGGAACTGCTGGACTGGCTTGATGTGGAGGACCGCCGCAACCGCGTTGGCGAGTTCGCGCCCGGCGCCGGTCCGGTGATCCTGCTGGACCTTCCGGATTTTGACTCCGTTGAGCTGTCGAACCGTGAAATCGCCTCCAGGCTCGCTGCCCAAGTCGACGTGCTCGTGTGGGTCACGGACCCGGAGAAGTACGCCGATAGCGTCATCCATGACCATTTCATCCGCCCACACGCCAACCATTCAGCGGTCACACTCGCTGTTTTGAACAAGGCGGATAAGCTCGCCGAAGCTGATCGCCCTGTGGTGTCCAACTCTTTCGCGGGCCTGCTGCGCGCAGATGGCTTGCGCAACGTCCAGGTCATTGCCACATCCGCCACCACCGGGCTGGGGGTGGCGGATCTGCGCGGGGCGATTGCCCGCGTCGCGCAGGCCCACACCGCACAGACCGCGCGCATCGAGGCCGACATTCAGGCGGTGACACGACCGTGGGTGGAGGCAGATGGGCGCAAAGTGAAGGTACCGGGGGACGTCGACAAGCGTGCCAAGCGCGACATGGACGACGTGCTCACAAAAGCCGCGGGTGCGGACCGGCTAAGCCAGGCGACCGCTGCTGCCTACCGCAAACGCTTGCATCAGCGCACCGGCTGGCTGCTTACCTCCTGGATCTCGCGGCTGCGCCCCGACCCGCTCAGGCGCATGGGATTGCGGGACGAAGCAGATGAGTTGGGGGTGCATCGCTCCTCAATGCCGACACTTGACGCCGCGTCGAAGGCCGTGGCTAACAAAGGGGTGCGCGGTTTTGCTGCACGTGCTTCTGAGGGGCTGCCGCAGGCCTGGGCTTCGGCGATCACGGAGCGCGCCGAAGCTATCACCACAACTTTGCCCGCCGAGTTGGACCGCGCTGCTGCGCGCACTCGCCTGCCCGCCGAACCATCGAAAGCCTGGGCTCTGGCAACTGTGCTGCAGTGGATCGCTTTATGCACAGCTTTTTTCGGTGTGATGTGGTATCTCGTCGCCGCGTTGTTGCCGGGGGCGTTGCTGCCGCTGATGGGTACGTTGGGCTATGGCACTGAGCTTATCCCCCAGATCGAAGGGTGGCCCATCCCCACCCTGTTGATTTTGGCAGGAGTCATTTTCGGCATCGTGCTCGGCATGGTCGCCGGTGTTTTCGGTGGCGTGATCGGCTCCGGGATCAAAAGACGCACCCGCGCCGCGCTGCGCCGGGAGGTGGAGGCTACCTCCGCCCAACACGTCGTCGAACCGCTGTCCAGTATCAGGCGGGACTACGCGAGTTTTTTGGCCGCGGTCACTACCGCTGGGCCCTAAACTGCGGGCGGGGCCGTGGAAGATCCCCCGGTGGCCGCCGAAAGCGTGTAGATAGTGTGGTATGACAAAGCAGCAACCTCGAGTTCTCACCATCGCCGGAACCGACCCGACCGGCGGGGCCGGCGTGCAGGCCGACCTGAAATCCATCGCCGCGGCTGGCGGCTACGGGATGTCCGTGGTCACCGCGCTCGTCGCCCAGAACACACGCGGAGTTCGCCAGGTTCACACCCCGCCGCAGGAGTTTCTGCGCGCGCAGCTTGACAGCGTGTTCGATGACGTAAGCGTCGACGCAGTCAAGGTGGGCATGCTTGGCGACGCCACCACAACCGCCACCGTGTCCGATTACTTAGCTTCCCACCCTGTGGGCACCGTTGTCGTTGACCCCGTCATGGTGGCTACCTCCGGCGACCGCCTGCTCAGCGAAGACGCCGAGGACGCCCTGCGGCAGTTCATCCGCGACCACGCTACCGTGGTCACCCCGAATATCCCGGAGCTGTCCGTCCTCACCGGCACCCCAGCTGCGAGCACTTTTGATGAAGCCATCGCACAAGGTGCCAGCTATGCCCGCAACACAGGCGTCTTTGTTTTAGTCAAGGGCGGCCACCTTAGCGGAGATGACGCCTCTAACGCCCTGGTCACACCGTCCGGCGAAGTGCACCGCGTGCATGTTGCCCGCGTGGACACCCCCAACACGCACGGCACCGGTTGCTCTTTGTCTGCAGCCCTCGCAACCCGCCTGCTTATCGACGCCACCCCAGCCCACGCCACCGAATGGGCATCTGCCTGGCTACATGAGGCCATCGCCAACGCGGACGCTTTAAACGTCGGGCAGGGCCACGGTCCGGTCGACCACTTCCACAGGATCAGGCGCTTGGCGGCTTCCGCAGACACCACGCCGTGGGAGGTCAACCCGCCCTTGCCCACCACGGAGCTCATTGCCCCGCGGATTGCCGCGGCTGGGCCGCACACGCAGGCGTTGTGGGACCGCGCCGCCGCGAAGGTGTGGCCGGACACGCTTGCCCTGCCGTTTATTGCGGCGCTTCGCCACGGCACCCTCTCCCCGCAGGACTTCGAGTTCTACCTCGCCCAGGACGCCTATTACCTCGGCGAATACGCCCGTGCCTTGGCAGCGGTTGCCGCCAAGGCACCGGACACCGAAACGCAGATTTGGTGGTCGCAGTCCTCTGTCGAAGCCACCGCTGGTGAAGCGGAGCTGCACCGCACCTGGTTTGCAGCGCGCGGTATGGACACCACTGTCGAGCCTTCCCCCGTCACCCTGGGCTACGTCAGCTTCCTCAAGTCGGAAACAGCTTTGTCCGATTACGTTGTCGCCGCCGCGTCCGTGTTGCCCTGTTTTTGGCTTTACGCGGAGGTCGGCTTAACTCTTGCCGACGCCAACCACCCCAACCACCCTTTCGCCGAGTGGCTCAACATGTACGGCGGCGAAGACTTCATTGAAAGCGCGGCCAAAGCCATCGCGGCGACGGAGGCCGCGCTTGCCGACGCCACCGAGAAACAACGCGAACTGGCCGCCCGGGCGTTTATGAACGCGTGCTTCTACGAGCGCGAGTTCTTCGACCAGGCGGCCCGCCGCGGAGCCTCATGATCCCTACTTAACTAACCACGTTAGGCTTCGACGCCGATCTTCTGGCCGTTTTCACGCCACACCATGGCAACAGCCGGGCGCGGCACGGCGGAGCCACCCTCAGGCCAGTGCGACCCAGGGTTTTCAAAGGTGGCGTCGTCGAGCTCGCCCGGGTGCTGCACGTTGACCAACACACGCTGATCGTCGACGATCGGTCCGCAGGTTTCGGCGCCGACCGGCACGGTAAGGAAGCACTTCACCTGGCCGCGGTTGTCCCCTTCGAGGCCAACGGCGTACAGGCCGTCATTGCTTTTAAGCGCATTGCCATCCGTGGAAATCCACAAGTTGCCATAAGTGTCGAAGGCAATGTTGTCCGGGCAGGAAATCGGCGAAACCTTGGACTTGTCGAAGCCCCCGAAGTAGGAACTGGCAGCCTCAGGATCGCCGCAAACCAACAGCAGGTTCCAGGTGAAATCCTCGCCCGCGTGGTCATCGTCGATCTCCATGACAAGACCGTTTTTGTTCTCCGCGATTGGGGCGTACTCCATGACGCCCTCCTTGCTCTTTGCGGCGTTTTCGCCGGTCGCACCGCGGTAGGAATTGTTAGTTAGCGCCAAGTAGAGCTTGCCGGAAATTGGGTTGGCCTCGAAGTCCTCCGGGCGATCCATCTTGGTTGCGCCGACTTCGTCGGCGGCCAAACGGGTAAACACTGCGACCTCCTCAGCGCTAAAGCCCTCCACGTGGGATTCGGCACCGTCAGCGGTGGCGGTGAGCAACTTGTGCCACTTGCCGGTGCCGTCGAACTTGCCGTCCTGCGGCAAAGCGCCGTCGCCAAGGATCTCCTCAGCGGGAGAGTTACCTTCGAAGGAGGCGACGTAGAGCGTGCCCTCGTCCAGGATGGTCATGTTGTGCTGGATGTCACCCTCCTTGATTTTCTTGGAGGAGACGAACTTGTAAATGTACTCGAAGCGTGCGTCGTCGCCCGAGTAGCAGACCACGGTTCCGTCCTCCGTCACGTAGATATTGCCAGCTTCGTGCTTGAAGCGGCCCAGTGCGGTGTGCTTGACCGGGGTGGAGTTCGGTTCGAGCGGATTGACCTCCACAAGCCAACCAAAACGGTTCAACTCGTTGGGTTCTTTGGCCAGGTCGAAACGGTCGTGCACCGTTTCCCACTTGCGTTCAGAGGCCCCCTCCACAGCACCGAGACGTTTCGCGTCTTCGGCGGCGCGCTCGTTGTCAAGCGCCTCCCGGTTGGCAAAGTACTGCTCGAAGTTCTCCTCCCCCGAAAGCACCGTTCCCCACGGAGTGATGCCACCAGAGCAATTGTTAAACGTGCCCTCTACGCTTTTGCCCTCCGGATCAGTGCTTGTCTTAAGCAGATCCGAACCCGCTGCCGGACCCGTGACCTCAAACATGGTGTTCCCGGTGATGCGGCGGTTCAGCGGACCGAACTCACGCTTGAGCTCTCCAGTTTCTCCCACCTTGGACACCTCAACGATGGAAAGACCGTGGTTTGCAATACCAATGTTGATCTGTTCCTCGGTCGGGTTTTCCTTATCGTAATTCGGGAACATGTGCGGCTCGGTCGTGTATTCGTGAGAGCAGACGTAGATGAGACGGTTCGAGTCGTCCGGGTGCTGTAGGAGACCAGCGAAGTCGTTATTGAAACCGAATTGGCGCGCAGCATCCGCAGCCGTCTGGTTCTCAGCATCAAACTCGGGGGCGTCCTCATAAATCGGATCCCCCCAGGCGATCAGAACAGAGGTCGCGTAGCCTTTCGGCACAATAACCTTATCTTCCGTATTTGCTTCGACGCTGCTGAACTGCATTCCCTTACGCGGTTCGATGTCGGCTCCGGTCCCTGCGTTAGACGGAGCGGCAGCGGTGGCTGACCCCGACGGGTTTTGCTCCCCATCTGCCCCGCACGCCGCCAAAGCGGCGCCGCCACCGATGGTGACCACGCCGAGGCCGAAGCCCTTGAGCACACGGCGACGCCCCATCACATCACCGAAATAGGCGTTGTTTGAAGTATTGGTACATTCCCCGAAGCAAGCGTTACCACACTTGTACGTGCAGGTTAACGATGAACGGCTGGAAGCGAACAAGTTGAAGCCCTTGAGTGTCACGGTAAGATTCCCCAATCTCGGATGACGTGAAAAAGTCCTTTCGGCACACTAGCCAGGCGGAATCTTATGAAGCGTGGTTTACCAGACAATGACGCCTGAGTGAAAACTTGGCGACAATTTGGCGCTGGATGCGAGCAAGGGAAAAGCCCCGCACGCAGGCGGGGCTTCACCTAGTGAAAAGGGCTGCTTTAGCGGGCCTTCTCAATGATCTCGATGAGACGGAAGTGCTTGTCCTTCGACAGCGGGCGAGTCTCCTCGATGCGGACAAGGTCGCCGACACCGGCGGAGTTGTCCTCGTCGTGCGCCTTGACACGCTTGGTGGTGCGCACGATCTTGCCGTACAGGCTGTGGGACTTACGGTCCTCAACCTCAACCACAATGGTCTTGTCCATCTTGTCAGATACGACGTATCCGCGGCGGCGCTTCTGCACCTTCTTCTCGTTCGTTGCTTCGTTCACGTTTGCCTCAGTCATGGTTATGCCTCAGCTCCCGGAACGACAGACAAGCCGAGCTCGCGCTCGCGCAGCACGGTGTAGATGCGTGCGATGTCGCGCTTGACAGTGGAGATGCGGCGGTTGTTGGTCAACTGACCGGTAGCGAGCTGGAAGCGCAGGTTAAACAGCTCCTCCTTCGCCTCGGCCAGGCGTGCGCGCAGCTCGTTGTCGTCGAGCTCGCGGAACTCAGATGCGGGGGTACCGATAGCCATTAGAACTGGTCCTCCTTCTTAATGATGCGAACCTTCACCGGCAGCTTCGCACCAGCACGGCGCAGAGCCTCCATAGCGATCTCCTGGTTCGGGTAGGACATCTCGAAAAGGATTCGTCCCGGCTTGACGTTAGCGACCCACTTCTCCACCGGGCCCTTGCCGGAACCCATACGCACGCCGAGCGGCTTTTGGGTCAGCGGGCGGTCCGGGAAGATATTGATCCAGACCTTGCCGCCGCGCTTGACGTGGCGGTTGATCGCAATACGTGCGGACTCGATCTGACGGTTGGTGATGTATCCCGGCTCGAGAGCCTGGATAGCGTAGTCGCCGAAGTTGATGGTGTTGCCACCCTTCGACATGCCGCTGCGCTTCGGGCGGTGCTGGCGGCGGTACTTCACGCGCTTAGGAATAAGCATGTTTTAGCCCTCCTGCTTCTGCTCTGCGCGCTGGCGGCGCTGGCCACCGCGACGGGGGCGGCGATCGCCACGGCCGCGGCGCTCACCAGACGGAGCGTTAAGCTCAGACTCGCGCACGCCACCGACGACGTCACCCTTGTAGATCCAAACCTTGACGCCGATGACGCCGAAGGTCGTGTGTGCTTCCGCAATGCCATAGTCGATCTCCGCACGGAGCGTGTGCAACGGCACTCGACCCTCGTGGTAGCGCTCGACGCGAGACATCTCGGCGCCGCCCAAACGGCCGGAGGTCATGACCTTAATACCCTTGACCTGCGGGTTACGCATGGCGGATTGGATAGCCTTGCGCATCGCGCGACGAAACGCGACACGGTTGACAAGCTGCTCAGCGATGGACTGCGCCACCAAAGCGGCGTTCGCATCGACGTTTTTGACCTCGAGGATGTTCAGGGCAACCATCTTGCCGGTGAGCTTTTCCAGCTCACGGCGGATGCGCTCTGCCTCGGAGCCACGGCGACCGATGACGATGCCGGGGCGAGCCGTGTGGATGTCCACGCGGACGCGGTCGCGGGTGCGCTCGATGACGACGTCGGCAATGCCGGCGCGCTCGAGGCCCTTGGACAAAAACTCACGGATCTTGATGTCTTCTTTGACGTAGTCAGCGTAGTTCTTGTCGGCGTACCAGTGGGACTTCCAGTCTGCGGTGATGCCCAGGCGCAGGCCGTGTGGGTGAATTTTCTGGCCCATTACTTAGCCCCTTCCTTGGACTCGACAACGACAGTGATGTGGGAAGTGCGCTTCCTAATTTGGAAAGCGCGGCCCTGAGCGCGCGGCTGGAAGCGGCGCATGGTCGGGCCTTCGTTGGCGTAAGCCTCGGAGATGACCAGGGTGCGCGGATCCAGGCCGAAGTTGTTCTCGGCGTTGGCGGCTGCGGAAGCAACAACCTTTGCAATCGGCGTTGCGGCGGACTGCGGTGCGTACTTCAGGATTGCGAGGGCCTCGGACACGGACTTGCCGCGGACGAGAGCCAACACGCGGCGGGCCTTCATCGGGGAAGTGCGGACGAACTTGGCCGTCGCGGATGCAGTGGTGATCGTGTCAGCCATTGCTTATCGACGTCCCTTCTGTTCCTTAACGTGACCCTTGAAGGTCTTGGTTGGTGCAAACTCGCCGAGCTTGTGGCCGACCATGGACTCATCGACGAACACCGGGACGTGCTTGCGGCCGTCGTGGACGGCGAAAGTGTGACCGATGAAGTCGGGAAGAATGGTCGAACGGCGAGACCAGGTCTTGATGACCTGCTTGGTGCCGGCCTCGTTTTGAGCATCCACCTTGTTGAGGAGGTGCTCATCGACGAACGGGCCTTTCTTAAGGCTGCGTGGCATGTCTGTTTACCTCCTCTTAGCGCTTCTTGTTCTTCGAGCGGCGACGGCGCACGATCATGTTGTTGGAGTAACGGTTCGGGTTGCGGGTGCGGCCTTCCTTCTGGCCCCACGGCGACACCGGGTGACGGCCACCCGAGGTCTTGCCCTCGCCACCACCGTGCGGGTGGTCAATCGGGTTCATGACAACACCACGAACCGTCGGACGCCATCCCTTCCAACGCATACGACCGGCCTTTCCCCAGCGGATGTTGATCTGGTCGGCGTTGCCGACCTCACCAACGGTGGCGCGGCAGCGGATGTCAACGCGGCGGATCTCGGTCGACGGCATACGCAAAACAGCGTAGGAACCTTCCTTACCGAGAAGCTGGATGGAAGCACCAGCGGAGCGGGCCAGCTTGGCGCCAGCGCCCGGCTTGAGCTCCACTGCGTGGATGGTGGTACCGGTCGGGATGTTGCGCAGCGGAAGGTTGTTGCCAACCTTGATGTCCGCGTTCGCACCCGACTCGACGATGGTGCCCTGGGTCAGACCCTTCGGCGCGATGATGTAGCGCTTCTCACCATCGAAGTAGTGCAGAAGTGCAATGTTTGCGGTGCGGTTCGGGTCGTACTCAATGTGAGCAACCTTGGCCAGCACGCCGTCCTTGTCGGAGCGGCGGAAATCGATCACGCGGTAGCGGCGCTTGTGGCCGCCGCCGCGGTGACGAGTGGTGATGTGGCCGTGCTGATTGCGGCCACCCTTCTTCGGGAGCGGGCGCAGCAGGGACTTTTCCGGAGTGGAGCGGGTAAGCTCCTCAAACTCGGAAACGGAGCTGGCGCGGCGACCCGGGGTTGTCGGCTTGTACTTGCGAATAGCCATAATGTGTCCTTTTCTATCGAGTCACTTAGACGGCTGCGCCGCCGAAGATGTCGATGGAGTCGCTGCCCTCGCGGAGGGTGACGTAGGCGCGCTTGGTGTCCTTGCGCTTGCCGTAACCAGAGCGGGAGCGCTTGCGCTTGCCCTCGCGGTTGACGGTGTTGACCGAAGCGACATCCACGCCGAAGATCTCCTCCACGGCGATCTTGATTTGGGTTTTGTTCGCGGACGGGTTGACCAGGAAGGTGTAGGTATCCTGCTCCATCAGCGCGTAGGTCTTTTCGGAGAGAACCGGTGCGATGATGATGTCACGCGGGTTGACAATCTTTGCCATTACTTATCCTCCTCCACAACGCTGGCGCCGGTGTTGCCGGCATTCGCGAGGGTGTGGAGTGCCTGCACCGAAAACACGAGGTCGTCGGCGTTGAGCACGTCGTAAGTGTTAAGCTGCGCCGGCTCAAGAATGCGCACGCCCGGCAGGTTCCTTGCGGACAAGCGGGAGTTGCGATCCTCACGGCCGATCACAAGCAGAACGCTTTTGCGGTCGGTCAGGCGCTCAATGAAGGCGCGGGCGGACTTCGTCGACGGGGTCTGGCCCGGGACGAGATCCTCGACTACGTGGACGCGGTTGTTGCGTGCACGGTCGGTCAAAGCACCTGCGAGAGCAGCCTTGATCATCTTCTTGGGGGTGCGCTGCGCATAGGAACGCGGCTGCGGGCCGTGGACGATGCCGCCGCCGGTAAAGTGCGGCGCGCGGATCGAGCCCTGGCGGGCCCGACCGGTGCCCTTTTGGCGCCACGGCTTGCGGCCGCCGCCACGGACTTCACCACGGGTTTTAGTAGCGTGGGTGCCCTGACGGGCAGCCGCAAGCTGCGCGGTGACGACCTGGTGCATCAGCGGAATGGATGCCTCACGGTCGAACAGCTCTGCCGGCAGGTCAACGGAACCGTTGGTCTTACCGTCAGCAGTGTGAACGTCAACAGTCAGGTTCGTCATGCGTGAGCACCGCCCTTCACTGCGGTCTTGACGGTAACAATGCTGCCCTTGGCGCCGGGGATAGCACCCTTAACCAGGATCAGGTTGTTGTCGCCGTCGATGCGTTGGATCTTCAGGTTCTGGGTGGTAACGCGGTTGCCGCCCATCCGACCCGCCATGCGCTTGCCCTTGAAGACACGGCCCGGGGTGGCACAGCCACCGATGGAGCCGACGCGGCGGTGAGACGCCTGGTTACCGTGGGAGGCGCCCTGGCCAGCGAAGCCGTGACGCTTCATGGCGCCAGCGAAGCCGTGGCCCTTGGTGGTGCCGACGACGTCGACGTAGGTGTCACCGTCGAAGATGTTCGCGGTGATCTCCTGGCCGACCTCGTATGCCGAGGTGTCATCCATGCGGATCTCGGTGACGTAGCGGCGCGGGTTAACGCCGGCCTTCTTGAAGTGGCCGGTGTTTGGCTTGTTGACCTTACGGGCAGCGATGTCGCCGTAAGCAATTTGGATGGCAGAGTAGCCATCGGTTTCCGGGGTGCGAATCTGGGTGACCACAGCAGGCCCAGCTTCGACGACGGTGACCGGGATAACTCGGTTTTCCTCGTCGAAGATCTGGGTCATACCGAGCTTTTTGCCCAGAATGCCCTTGATCTGGTTGTCAGACATTATTTGTTCTCCACTAAGAGTTGGGGGTTCTCGGTGTTTCTCAGTTACTACTGAATGTTCACGTCGACGCTGGCCGGAAGGTCGATGCGCATGAGGGCGTCAACCGTCTTCGGCGTCGGGTCGAGGATGTCGATGAGGCGCTTGTGAGTGCGCATCTCGAAGTGCTCGCGAGAATCCTTGTACTTATGCGGAGAACGAATAACGGCGTACACGTTCTTTTCAGTGGGCAACGGCACCGGCCCAACGACGCGGGCACCCGTGCGGGTGACCGTCTCGACAATCTTCTTCGCGGATGCGTCGATTGCCTCGTGGTCGTAGGCCTTGAGCCTGATGCGGATCTTCTGTCCCGCCACGCTTACCTCTTCCTCGCATCCCCACATTCCATTAACAGGAAGCGGTGGGGTTGTAGCTTCTAGTTTCTCTATAACGTTGTCCGGGCTGGGCCCTTGGCTCAACGCCAGTGTCTTTTCTGACTGCCATGACACATCCGGGAGATGAGGCGCACGGCAAAATAAGCGTGCTGCATCAGTGCTTCCGCCAAAGCGAACAACAATCTCGCTCGGGTGTCAGACTCGAAAGGGCGCGTGACCCTTGCGTACTGCCGCTGTTGATTTGCCATGGCCCTTCTCCGGTCCCCGCGAGCGGGGGCCTTCATGTTGAAGGTGTCATGTTTGCCCACCATCGCACGCCTTGAAAGGCGCACCATGCTCAGGCAACCTGCCTATTTAAACATGCCTCCAGCACAAATGCAAGCCGCCTCGTGCCGCCCACCTTTGTATCTCAAGTTCATACCAACTCAGCAACGTCCCCCTGCCCCTCAGCAAACGGGTGTAGCCTCCGGTAGAGAACCCCATTTTTTTCGTCGCGGCGATGCCATCGCTTCTGGCGCGCAGACGCGGGGGATGCCCAACAACCGAAGTTCATTGCGCACATCCAAACGTCCAGGAGGACAAACATGACTGACAACACCAGCAAGAACACCAATTCCACCCCGAACCCGGGAACCGTCGCAGCAGAGAACACTTCCTCCGGGGCCTCCGCCTCCACTACGGCCGGCGAGCAGGTTCGCCCGCGCAACGAGAACCTCGACACCGACCACGGCACGACCGTGATCGACGACACCGTTGTGGGCAAGATCGCAGGAATCGCCGCCCGCGAAGTCTCCGGGGTACATAACTTGGGTGGCGGCGCCGCGCGCATGTGGGGAGCGGTGCGCGAATCGCTAACTTCTTCCACCAACGTTCAGCAGGGCGTCAATGTGGCGGTCGAAAGCGGCCACGCCTCCGTGGCCGTGGCGATTATCGCCGAGTACGGTGTGGCCATCCACGAACTGGCCAACGCGATTCGCGAAAACGTCACCGTCGCAATTACCCGCATGACCGGCCTCGTCGTCGACCGAGTCGATGTGACCGTCCACGATGTGAACCTGCCCCACCAAGACACCGACACCACTGAGTCGCTGGCGCAGAACTCTGGATACGATGCCTCCGTCTCCGGCCAGCAACGCCTGGAGCAGTAGATGACCTCCCCGGTACTTGACCGTGCGCTTGTGGAGGCCGCGCGGGACGCGGCCCTGTCCGTGCCCGGCGTCGCTTCGCTGCACGCCGGTCGTTACGGCGAGGTGGCGGTGCTCCTTCCCGGCACCCGGGTAATGGGTCTGCGCCGCGTTTCACGCGCCGGTGAAGACGGTCTTGAGGTACACCTCGTTGCGCAGTACAAGGCGTCTCGCAACATGCACGACGTCGCCGATGAGGTGCGCACCGTCGTGTCCGAGGCGACCGGTTTGCCCTTCGTCGACGTGGTCGTCGCCGACGCCCAGTAGAGAGACGCCAAGTAGATACTCGAAGAAAGAAGTAGCGCTATGAATTTGCTGTCCAATAAGACTGCCATGGGGGTGCTGCTCGGTGTCGTCGTGGCGTTTTTCGTCACCTTCGGCGGCTGGCTCGGGCTCATGTGGCTTATCCTTTTTGCCGCCCTCGGTGGTGTCGTCGGTGCCCAGCTTGATGGCCGCCTCGACTTGGCGACGATGATCAGCACGACCTCCGGCAGGGGACGAAGCTAATGGCTTCTTCCTTCCATCTCAACGAACGGGCCGTCTCGCGCATCGCTGAGGCCGCAGCCATGGATGTACCCGGATGTCTGAGGATAGATGCGAAGTTGGCGGGGCTGGCCAGCCGCGGCCTGCCACGGGTGGAGTCCCGCATCAACCGGGTGGCCTCCTCCGTTGTCGTTGAAGTGGAGATCGCGACGGCTTTCCCTGCCCCCATCGCAAACATCACTGAGGTCGTGCGCGAAGCCATTACCAAACACATACAAGCCCAAACAGGGTTGGAGGTAACCCGCGTGGACATCACCGTCGCGGACACGATCGCCTCGGGTTCGCTTTCTCCCGCCGGGCGAGTAACGCGCGAGGAGGTGGCCTCCCACCCGACCTTCTTCGTCACTACACCAATTACAGTTACAGCCTCCCGCGTGTCCGCTCCGGTTACTGCACCGCGCAAGGAATTGGTGCCGGTCGAGGTTTCGCCGCTGCTGAAAGAAGTTCGCTCACCTACCATGGCACCTCGCGTTTTTTTGAGGCCGATCGAAACGCCACCACCGGTGGCTCTGAAACAGGTTGAGGCTCCGAAAGCAACCGCTGCACGAAGCGTGAAAGCACCGAAGCCCCTCAAGTTGCGAGACATCACTGTCTCGCAGACACGAGCAACCTCACGCTCGGTTGCGGCTGCTCCCGTGGAAGTTCGCCACGTGCGCCGCCCTTCCCCCTCACCTGTTTATATCCCTCGCGCGCCGCAGCCGCAGCCGCTGCGGCCCGTCACAATCAACCCGGCGGTGAAGTACCTTGACCTCTAAAGAAAACGACTCGCCTCGCGGCCCATTTCCCGGGCACGAGCCACGCGGTGTCGCAACGGTGCGGTGGTTGACCATGCTCATCGGCCTCGCCGTTGTGGCTGTCGCGGCCGTGGGTGGTCGAGATCTGTGGCAGCGCTACGGCGCGAAAACCACTGATGACTCCTGGATTGCCAAGGCGTTGAGCTGGCTCGGCACCTACCCCGTTGATATCGCCGCCGTGATCGTCGGCATCTTCATATCGGTGCTGGGACTTTACCTCATTTTTCTGGCGGTCAAACCGCGGCCGCGCACGCACGTGCCGGTTGATTCGACAGCCTCCATTTGGTTGCGGCCGGTCGACATCGCCCGCAAAGCGACGCATACCGCACAAGAGCAGACGGGAACCCACCACATCCGCTCCCAGGCCACCCGTTCGCGGCTTCGCGTCCAGGTGCAAGACGACGGCAACGGAGAGCTTTTACGTGAGCGTCTCGCCGCTTCTTTGGCGGAACAATTCCAGGGACTTCGCAAACCACCCACCATCAACGTGAAGTTGACCCCCGGTGCGCAGGGAACCCAGGAGGTAACACCATGACCCGAGCACTAGCCGTTTTTGATCGCTTCATCGTTTTTATTTTCGGTCTTTTGTTGCTCGCTGGCGGGCTCATTCCGGCCGCGTACTATTGGGAGATCCCTTACGTCTCCCATTTTCTTGATACGCAGATCGACCGTGGCAAACTTGTCAATGTCCAATCCTATTCGTGGTTTGACACCGCGTTAATCGTCACGACAGCGCTTTTGGCGTTGCTAGGGCTGTGGTTTTTACTCGCCAACATTCAAAACCGCTCTTTTAGCAACTCGCCTCTTTCACGCGACGATGGAGACGGTGGAACGACAACCCTCAACATCAGACGCATTGCGGAGGCTGCGTGCGAACAGCTCGAACTGAGCCCATTGATTAGCGCTGCCAAACCGGCCGTCCAGATGTTGGGTAAACGCCCCACTGCAACCTTCACTGTTTCAGCTCCTCCTGGCGCACCTTTAAAAGAGGTGACGCGTCTTTTAGAGCTAAGCGACGAAGACATCGCGCAAGCCTGCGAGGGAGTCGATTTCGACACCGTCTACAAGCTGCAATTTAACCGTGTGGGCACCTAGTTAACTTCCAACGCCACGATTCTTTCTACGCGCCCCAGCTCCACGGCCTCACCGCCGTCGGCTGGGGCGAGTATCATCTCCGCCCCCACTTCGCAGTACATACTGCTCCAATCCAACTCGCTGAAGCTGATTGTGCGGCGCGCCTGCACCCACAGCTTTACCCTCGGCCCGACGATCACCCGCGCGTCGCCGCGAAGCTGAACAAACCAGCGCCTGCCACCAACGTCGCTGCGCCGCAAATGCCCTATTTCGTGCGCGGTGTCGGCAATTCTGGTGGCTAGCTTGACCACACCCACTCGGTGCTCAATTCCCTGCTCGTCCTTCATCACTAAGGGACGCCCGGGCCCGGTGCGCCGCAAAGATACAAAGCGCCACACGCTAGGCATGGAGTGTTTTCCTCGCCCATCGCGCACAACCACCGTGTCACCAGCCAAGGTGACAAGCCGTTCGGGGGAAATCGTCTCGATGTTTAGGTGGTGGGGCGGGTGGGCGTCGATAAGCGAGGGATGCTCATGTTCGATTTTGGCGAGGATCTCCACGGTTTCGGAGTCGGTGCTGGCCCACCCCACCCCATGGTTGGCCAACACTCCGAGGAGCGCTCCCAACGTGAGATCGGGCTGGCCCTCCCATGTTCGTTGAAGAGCCTCCATGACGCGGGGGATGCGGGTGGGATCGTTGTGCTCGTACACGGATGAAAAGTTTACGCGCACGAAAAAGCCGCCCCCCTTATCGGAGAGCGGCTCATAGTCGGTGACCGCGGTCAGACCGATGCGTCGATTAATCGATGATCTTGGTCACGCGGCCAGCGCCGACGGTGCGGGAGCCTTCGCGGATTGCGAAGCGCAGACCCTCGTCCATGGCGACCGGCTGGATCAGCTCAACGGTCATGTCAACGTTGTCGCCCGGCATGACCATCTCGGTGCCTTCCGGCAGACGCACAACACCGGTCACGTCGGTGGTGCGGAAGTAGAACTGCGGACGGTAGTTGTCGAAGAACGGGGTGTGGCGGCCACCCTCGTCCTTGGACAGGACGTAGACGGAACCCTCGAACTTGGTGTGCGGGGTGTAAGCGCCCGGCTTGATAACAACCTGGCCGCGCTCAACGTCCTCACGCTTCAGGCCGCGCAGCAGCAGAGCCGCGTTGTCGCCAGCCTCAGCGGTATCGAGAAGCTTGTTGAACATCTCGATGGAGGTAACGGTGGTCTTCTGGGACTTCTCCTTGATGCCGATGATCTCAACCTCGTCGTTGAGGTTCAAAACACCACGCTCGACACGGCCGGTGACAACGGTGCCGCGACCGGAAATGGTGAAGATGTCCTCGATCGGCATGAGGAAGTCCTTGTCGGTCTCGCGCTCCGGATCCGGAATGGAGTTATCGCAAGCATCCATGAGCTCGACGATGGACTGAACCCACTTGTCGTCGCCCTCGAGTGCCTTCAGAGCGGAGATGTGGATGATCGGAGCTTCCTCGTCGTAGTCCTGCTCGCCCAGAAGCTCGCGGACCTCCATCTCGACGAGCTCGATGATTTCCTCATCGTCGACCATGTCGCACTTGTTCAGCGCAACGAGGATGTAAGGGACGCCAACCTGGCGAGCGAGCAGAACGTGCTCGCGGGTCTGCGGCATCGGGCCGTCGGTGGCGGCCACAACGAGGATGGCGCCGTCCATCTGAGCAGCGCCGGTAATCATGTTCTTGATGTAGTCGGCGTGGCCCGGGGCGTCGACGTGAGCGTAGTGACGCTTCGGGGTGTTGTACTCAACGTGGGAGACGTTGATGGTGATGCCGCGCTCGCGCTCCTCGGGAGCCTTGTCGATGGCCTCGTAGTCGAAGGCCGTGTTCTCATCCGGGTAGGCGTCAGCCAAAACCTTGGTGATGGCAGCCGTGGTGGTGGTCTTGCCGTGGTCGACGTGACCGATGGTGCCGATGTTTACGTGCGGCTTCGTACGCTCAAATTTAGCCTTTGCCACTGCATGTCCTCCTGGACTTCAGGGTGGCTACGACCTTCGCAGCCACGTGGTTTACATTTCGCCTTGACCCGCACCAGTTCTCACCGGGCGCGCGACAATGGCCATTTCACAATGTGCCAGTTACATGATCCTAGATCCTCTTGGACCGTTTTTCAAACCGTCCAGCACCCCTTCACGGAGCCTGCCGGGCGGATCATACGGGCCTACGTTCATGTAGTCCGTTAGTGAGAGTAACGGCCGGCTCAAAGCCCGCAGCGATCAGGGCGTACCCACCCTACAAGCTGCGAGACTTTCAGCACGGCCACTACTCCTGTGACGCCCCGGCCCTTTCCTGACACGGTAAAAGAGCCGGGACCATGTGGCGTCAGCGCAACCTAGTTGCCGTTGCGCTCGTCAATGATCTCCTGGGCAACGCTGGACGGAACTTCACCGTAGGAGTCAAACACCATGGTGTAGTTCGCGCGGCCCTGGGTGCGCGAGCGCAGATCGCCGACGTAGCCGAACATTTGGGAGAGGGGCACGATAGCGCGGACAACCTTCGCGCCGGAGCGATCATCCATGGAGTTGACCTGCCCGCGGCGGGAGTTGAGATCGCCGATGACGTCGCCCATGTACTCCTCTGGGGTGACAACTTCGACGGACATTAGCGGCTCAAGCAGGACCGGCTTCGCCTTAGCGACGGCCTCCTTGAGCACCTGGGACCCAGCCATCTTGAAGGCCATTTCCGAGGAGTCAACTTCGTGGTAAGCGCCGTCTTCCAGCGTGGCTTGGATGTTGACCAAGGGGAAGCCGGCGAGGTAGCCGTACTGCATGGCGTCCTGGATGCCAGCGTCGACGGAGGGGATGTACTCCTTCGGCACACGGCCACCGGTGACCTCGTTGACGAACTTGTAGGTAGCGGACTCGCCTTCTGCGAGGGTTTCCGGATCCGGGTTGTAAGGCTCGATGGAGACGATGACCTTCGCGAACTGGCCGGAACCGCCGGTCTGCTTCTTGTGGGTGTAGTCCAGCGACTGCACCTTCTTGCGGATGGTTTCGCGGTAGGCCACCTGCGGGGAGCCGATGTTAGCCTCAACCTTAAACTCACGCTTCATGCGGTCGACGAGGACGTCGAGGTGAAGCTCACCCATACCGCCGATGACGGTCTGGCCGGTTTCCTCATCCAACTTGACGGTGAAGGTCGGGTCCTCCTCCGCCAGCTTCTGAATGGCGGTACCCAGCTTTTCCTGGTCCGCTTTGGTCTTGGGCTCGATAGCAACCTGAATAACCGGATCCGGGAAGTCCATGGACTCCAGGATGATCGGGTGATCCGGGTTGCACAAAGTGTCACCGGTGGTGGTGTTCTTCAGCCCAATGAACGCGTAGATGTTGCCGGCATCAGCGTGCTCAACCGGGTTTTCTTTGTTCGCGTGCATCTGAAAGAGTTTGCCCACGCGCTCTTTGGACTGCTTGGTCGAGTTGAGCATGCTCTCGCCCGGGATGGCCTGGCCAGAGTAGACACGGACGTAGGTGAGCTTGCCAAAGAAGGGGTGAACCGCAATTTTGAACGCGAGGGCGGAGAAAGGCTCCTCAACGGAGGGTTTGCGGGTCATCGCCGTCTCACCGTCGACACTGACACCGTGAACCTCGCCGATGTCTAGCGGGCTTGGCAGGTAGTCCACAACAGCGTCGAGCAGCGGCTCGACACCCTTGTTACGGTAAGCGGTGCCGCAGTAGACTGGGTAGATCTCGGAGTTGACAGTCATCTTGCGGATGGCAGCCTTGATCTCCTCGATGGTCAGC
Organism: Corynebacterium sp. BD556; assembly: GCF_038452275.1. Taxonomy (NCBI): domain Bacteria; kingdom Bacillati; phylum Actinomycetota; class Actinomycetes; order Mycobacteriales; family Corynebacteriaceae; genus Corynebacterium; species Corynebacterium mayonis. The sequence continues at coordinate 2,210,671 of NZ_CP141643.1, read as the reverse complement.
TCCTCACCGCCGAAGTACTTCTCCATGAGTGCTTCATCGGACTCGGCGACAGCTTCGAGTAGCTTCTCGCGGTACTCATCAGCCTTATCCTGCAAGTCGGCCGGGATCTCACCGATCTGCGGCGGGGTGCCAGTCTCAACCTTGCCCGGCCACAGGTAGGCCTTCATCTCGACGAGGTCGACGACACCGTCGAAGTCGTCCTCAGCACCGATCGGAATTTGCATAACCAACGGCTTCGCGCCGAGACGGTCGATGATGGTCTGGACGGTGTGGTAGAAATCAGCACCGAGCTTGTCCATTTTGTTGACAAAGCAGATACGCGGAACGTCATACTTGGCGGCCTGACGCCACACCTGCTCCGACTGCGGCTCAACACCCTCTTTGCCATCGAAGACGGCGACAGCGCCGTCGAGGACGCGCAGGGAACGCTCAACCTCAACGGTGAAGTCCACGTGGCCCGGAGTGTCAATGATGTTGACCTGGTTTCCGTTCCAGAAGCAGGTCACCGCGGCGGACGTAATGGTGATGCCGCGCTCCTTTTCCTGCTCCATCCAGTCGGTGGTTGCGCCACCATCGTGAGTCTCGCCGACCTTGCGGTTGATGCCGGTGTAGAAAAGGATGCGCTCGGTGGTGGTGGTCTTACCGGCGTCGATGTGGGCCATGATGCCGATGTTGCGGACCTTGTTTAGATCCTTAAGCACTTCTTGTGCCACGTCTATTACCCCAATGTGTCGATTGTCGACGTTGTGTCTGCGGGCTAACCCGCCGGACAGGCAACGTCTCTGTGAATATTTATCTTGGTCAATTCTGCCACTTTTTGAATGATGTGGCAGTGCAGGCGGATGACGTATCCGCCGTAGCCTAAAAGTTTCACGCCCGGTAGAACGAATCCCGGTAGGCGTCCGCTGCGTCAGCGAGCAGCGTTATGCAGTTCACTGATGCGCGTTAACGGCGCGTACCGGGATTGTTCGTGCAAGCGTGCCACAGCCGTGGTAATTACCAGCGGTAGTGGGCGAAGGCGCGGTTGGCCTCAGCCATCTTGTGCATGTCTTCGCGGCGCTTGACCGAGGCACCCAGACCATTGGAAGCGTCAAGGATCTCGTTAGCGAGACGCTCGATCATGGTGTTCTCGCGGCGCTGACGGGTGAAGGTAACCATCCAGCGCAGGGCGAGGGTGGTGGAGCGGCCCGGCTTGACCTCAACCGGAACCTGGTAGGTGGCGCCGCCGACTCGACGGGAGCGCACTTCGAGGTCCGGGCGAATGTTGCCCAGGGCCTTTTCTAGGGTGCCAACCGGATCGGTGCCGGTCTTTTCGCGGCAGGCTTCGAGGGCACCGTAAACGATGCGCTCGGCGGTGGACTTCTTACCGTCGAGGAGAACCTTGTTCACGAGCTGAGTGACGAGCTCGGAGTTGTAGACCGGGTCCTTGACAACGGGACGCTTCGGTGCTTGCTGCTTACGCATTGTTTATTACTGTCCCTTCTTCGCGCCGTAGCGGGAGCGAGCCTGCTTGCGGTCCTTGACGCCCTGGGTATCCAGTGCGCCGCGGATGATCTTGTAACGGACACCAGGCAAGTCCCTCACACGGCCGCCGCGAACGAGGACCATGGAGTGCTCCTGCAGGTTGTGTCCCTCACCCGGGATGTAGGCGGAGACCTCGATGCCTGAGGTCAGACGAACACGAGCAACCTTGCGGAGGGCGGAGTTCGGCTTTTTCGGCGTGGTGGTGTACACGCGGGTGCACACGCCGCGGCGCTGCGGCGAGCCCTTCAGGGCGGCCGTAGCAACCTTGCCACGCTTGGAGTGGCGGCCCTTACGGACCAACTGCTGAATAGTTGGCATTGCTAATCCTTACTTCATTGAGACTGTGCGCGGGCGCTTGGCGGCACCCGCCGCGACCGAATGTCATCCAAACACGCAAAAATGGGGGCTCTTTTCCGGGGCCCTGCCGCAATGCGTGTGAATCACCTTCGCGGACGTCGCGAGAAATTCACCTTTCCCGCTGTGTCCACCAAATGATCCATCCGATAAACACACGAGAAACCTTCAACGACAATAGTAGATGGTTGACTGAACTCCAAATCCTCCATACACTTGCGTTGTGAACTCCTATGATGTGCCCGACGTCCCACGTCGGCGTGCCAGCAACTGGGAGCGCGAAGAAGTCTCGCGCGTGCTTTCCAGCGCATTTAGCGACGGCCAGCTCTCCTTAAGTGAGTTCGACGAGCGCTCCGCCACAGTGTGGGAAGCTACGTGGGCAGATGAACTGAAGTCACTGACTGCGGATCTGGCGCCTTTGCCTACGCCTTCTCGTGCCGCTTCACCGCTCGACACCTCGACATTGGTCGACCCGAACGCGACAGGTTCAGGCCACACTTTCTCGGTACTGGGTGTCAGCGAAATGAAAGGCACATGGGCAGTTGCGCCGCGGCACCTCAGCTTCACGCTGGTCGGGGAAAACACTCTCGATCTGCGTCAGGCTGTGCTGACAAGCAACGAAATTGTCATAACGTGCATCTCCATCCTCGGCGTGATCAACATCATCGTGCCCGACGGCGTCCACGTCATCAGCGAGGGGGTGGGAATCTTAGGAGAGTTCAAGCACACCTCCAGAGACGGTGCCTCCCAGCCAGTGAACGCCCCTATCATTCGCCTCCGCGGGTGGGCCCTGCTCGGGGAAGTGACGATCACTTTCTTCCCCGAAATCTAACAGCACTCACCCGAAGGTGAGGGAGTATAAACGCACCCCTTCACTAGGGTTGATGCGCAACACTGCGTCGAGAGGCACCGAATCTTTGTAGAGGTCAAGGGTGCCGTCAGAAACCTCGAAAGTTCTCTGCTGCCCGCCAGGGTAGCTCACCGTGACCTCCCCCTGACCCGCAACGACAAGCTGCACCCATGCTGCGTGCACATTGACGGCCAGCTCCCCGCCTACGGAGCGAATCGACTCGCCTTCGAGCTCCCACGGCCCCGACAGTTCAAATTCGCCCCGTCGTGGCGCAGGCCTGACACCGAAGTCGTGGATGCCCGGCGTGTAGTTGCGCGCAGTGGTATAGCGGGCGCGTTTCGTCCCCAGGTAAGTCTCCGGGTTTCGCCCCTGCGTTGACTCTTTGTGTGGACCACCTTCGACAGGCTCCGGCAACTTAACGCCCGGATTGCTTTGCCGAAGAAGTTCGCGCAGCACCTTTTCGCTCTCCGCGTAGGATCCCTCACCTTCGACGATGCTACGCACGTTTCCTTCGGCGTCGATAATGTAGCGCGCCGGCCAGTAGCGATTGCCGAAGCTTCGCCACGTCGCGAAGTCGTTGTCCTGCGCCACCGGGTAGTTGATCTTTTCCTTTTCAACAGCGCGCTTCACATTTGCCAAGTCATGCTCGAAGCCGTACTCGGGGGAGTGTACGCCGATGATTTGAAGGCCGACGCTGCTGTAAGTGTCGTAAAGCTTGGTGATGTGCTCGCCCGCACGCTGGCAGTTAATGCAGGCATACGCCCAGAAGTCCACCACCGTCACCGGGGCCTCACCCGGCGCAACCGGGGCCGGTGTGTTGATCCAGTTTTCCAGGCCGACGAGCTTCGGTGCCGGCCCACAGTCATGCAGTTGTGCCGGGTCAGCTCCACGGCACTCATCAAGGACGCCATCGAAATGCTGGACGGAAGCCAAGGTGTCGTCGACAAGCTGGCTGCTGTTAAACGCCCGGTTCAACCCAGCCGACCAATCCGGCAACGAGCGTTGGATCGCCGCCGGGACTTTAAGCGCGAGAAGCAACGTGAACACGAGAATCACCACGCCGATGCCGCGACGGTAGCGCTGCACCCAATCAACCCGGCTGCCGATCTTGCTGCCCGCGAGCGCAAAAAGAAACAGCGGAACCGCCGAACCCGCCGCGAACGCGAGCGTCAACGCCACCGTTTTCCACCCGATCTCACCGGTGCTGCCAGCCACCGTCACCGCAGCCAAAACTGGTCCCGCGCACGGCACGTACACCGCACCTAACGCCAACCCGATAACAAAACTGCCTTTGCCGCGGGCCTTGTCCTGCAAGGCAGTTGGCCGTGGCACAGCATCGAAAGGTTTCTGAATCAACTGCCCGACCTGCGGCACAATCATGCCGAGCCCGACCAACAAAAGCATCACAATGCCCGCCCAATGCAGTACCGACTCAGGAAGGCCGAGCAAGCCCAAAGCCAGGGTGCCCACAAGCGCAATCGCGGCGAAGCTGAGCACCATTCCGGCGATCACCCAGCCAGGTCTTCGCCCCACAGCAACACCCAGCACCACCGGCAGCACAGGCAGGATGCACGGCGATATTCCCGTCAACACTCCACCGACGAAACCCACGATTATCACGCCGAGCATTCTTTACTCCTTCTTTTCGTGCTCCTTGTGCTTACGGAATGCACTACGGAACAAAGCGCCTTGGGGATCGCACCAAAATTTTTCCAATCCGGTGTGCGTTAGGTGTCCGTATGTAAGAGATAGATGGCCCGATTGGGGGTCGTCGTCAAGCACAAACCATCGATCACGAGGAGAGAACAGATGTCTTTGACAACTGCACGTATTGCTTCCGCCGCTGCCGCACTGCTGCTTGCCACCGGGCTTAGTGCCTGCAACGACTCCGACAAACCGGCCATGGACAGGGACATGGGCACAGACACGGACACGAAGATGTCCGGCGCAATGACCTCCTCGCAGATGCCTTCCTCCGCCATGATGAGCCCTGAGATGATGAGCCCGGCGATGGAGCCGAGTGAGTCCATGGACTCGATGGCCCCCTCTAACTAAAGGCACATCACCTGTGCGCAGGGTGCTACATTCAGTACCCGTGGCAAGTCCCGGGGACCTGGATATCGATGAGCTGATGCTGCTTGTCGCCAGTGGCGACGAAGCGGCCTTCGGCACGCTTTACGACGCCCTCGCGCCCCACGTCCTCGGCCTCACCACCCACATCCTGCGCAACCGAGCACAGGCGGAAGAAGTCACCCAAGAAGTCTTCATCGAGGTGTGGCGCGACGCCCACAAATTCGACCCAACGCAAGGCAAAGCTACATCCTGGGTGCTGCGCCTTAGCAAGCTTCGCGCCATCGACAGGCTCCGGAGCTGGCGCAGCGCCCAAGCCCGCGACCAAGCCGACTACGCTGAAAGACTCACCACGTGGGTCGCAGCAGAAGACGAAGCTCACGCGCACCTTGAATCTCAGGCGCTGCAGGAGCTTATCGATTCAATCGGGGAGCCACACCGCACAGCGTTGATGCTGGCCTACTTCGGCGAGATGTCGCACAAGGAGATTGCCGAAGTTTCCGGAGTTGCCCTGGGCACCGCCAAGACCAGAGTTCGCGACGGACTGAAGAAACTGCGCTACGCCTTAGGCGTGAAGGGAGGCATCTGATGGAGCCGCAGCAACGCCGCGAACTCGATGAATTGATGGAGGGCTCCGCAACCCCCATCGCACCCCCCGACGAACTTAAGCTTTCCATCATGTCGGCTATAGCCACGACTCCCCAGGTAAGCAGCCTTGCCGCTCACCGCCGCGCGAACCGCTCAACACGCTTTTTTGCTGCTGCAGCAGCCTCTTTTGTCCTGCTCACCGGAATCGGTTCGGTGGCTTTCTTCTCCTCCCGGGCGCCCGAACCGGATTCCGTCACGGCCGCCGGAATCGACGAAATGCACGCCATAATGGACGCCTCCGATCTGCGGCAGGGCACAGCCGACGCAATGGGCGCCAGCCTGGACATTGTTGTCAGCTCCGGGATGGGAAAGGGCGGGGCCATGGTCGACGGCCAGCCCGCGCTCGGCAACGGCATGGGCGCCCAAGTGTGGGCGGTCATGTCTGACGGCGCCATGATGTCGGCGGGGGTCATCGGCCAGGAACCGCATGACAGTGTGTGGATGCCGCTGCCCGGCGATACAGTCTCTGTCATGGTCACCGAGGAACCCGCCAACGGCATGCCGCAGCCAACCGGCCCGGTGCTTGCCGTCGTGGACTTCCAGTAGCTGTTCGGCCCTACCCTTTTTCCACCCCACCTCCCCGACACCTACAGAACCCACCCGCCGTGGATTCAGCGACGGCAAAGAAAAACAGGGATACCCCCGAGACGCAATCTCGGGGGTATCCCTGTTAGCAGCAGACCTAGCTAAAAGCCAGAAACACTAGATCTGGTCGAAACCGTACTCGTCTAGCGGGACGGACGCGCCAGTGAACTCGCCGTAGCCGTCGTCTCCGTAGATGGAGTCGCCGAAACTTGGGATCGAGTAAGCCGCGGAACGTGCAGCCTCGGTCGGCTTGACCTGGATGTTGCGGTAGCGGGAAATGCCGGTACCAGCCGGGATGAGCTTACCGATGATCACGTTCTCCTTCAGGCCGATGAGCTTGTCGGAGCGCTTGTTGATGGCGGCGTCGGTAAGCACGCGCGTGGTCTCCTGGAAGGAGGCCGCAGACAGCCAGGACTCGGTCGCCAGCGACGCCTTGGTAATGCCCATGATCTCGGAGCGCATCTCCGCTGGCTGACCGTTTTCGGCAACAGCCGCCGCGTTGACCTGGCGTGCCTCTGCAAGGTCAACCAGGGTGCCCGGCAGGAACTCGGTAGTGCCCGAGTCGATGACGGTGCCGCGGCGCAACATCTGGCGGATGATGATCTCGATGTGCTTATCGTGAATCGACACACCCTGGGTGCGGTAAACCGCCTGCACCTCGTCAATGAGGTGCTTTTCCACACCGCGGCGGCCGAGAACCTCAAGCACATCGTGCGGGTCGGCGGCGCCACGCAGCAGGCGATCACCCACATTCACATGGTCACCTTCGCGCAGGGAACGCTCAATCATGGCGTCCGGGTTGGACTCCATGGGGCGACGCACCTGGGCCAAGCCCTGGCGCTTGGACAGCTTCTCATACACCACCACATCGGAACCGTCGTCCGGGTGGATCGTGAGAGTCCAGAAGTTGCCCTCGTCCTCCAAGGTGATCGTGCCAGCAACGGAAGCAATCGGGGCGCGGTTTTTCGGAACACGCGCCTCAAACAGCTCCTGCACACGAGGCAAGCCACCGGTGATGTCGCCGCCGACACCACCTTGGTGGAAGGTACGCATGGTGAGCTGGGTTCCCGGCTCACCAATAGACTGAGCGGCGACGATACCGACGGCCTCGCCGATATCGACCAGTTTGCCAGAGGCCATGGACTTGCCGTAGCACTTGGCGCACACGCCGGTAGCAGTCTGGCAGGTCAACACGGAGCGAACCTTCACCTCGGCCACGCCAGCAGACACAAGGGCTTCGATGCGCTCCTCGGTCAGCTCCACGCCGCCCTCGAGAATGGTGGTGCCTTCGGAGTCTTTGGCATCTGAGGCAAGCACACGCCCAGACACGGAAGTCTCAACCAGGTCGTGGCGCACCCACGTGCCGCCGACCTGCTCCGCAACTGGAACCTTGACACCCTGGTGGGTGCCGCAGTCATCCTCGCGGACAATGACATCTTGGGCGACGTCGACAAGGCGGCGGGTGAGGTAGCCAGAGTCAGCGGTACGCAAAGCGGTATCGGCCAGGCCCTTGCGGGAGCCGTGGGAGTTGTTGAAGTACTCCATCACGGTCAGGCCCTCACGGAAGGAGGTCTTGATCGGGCGGGTGATGTACTCACCGCGCGAGTTCACGACCATGCCCTTCATGCCGGCCAGGGTCCAGATCTGGCGCATGTTACCGGCCGCACCGGACTTCACGATCATCGGAATCGGGTTGTCGTCTGGGTAAAGGTTCTCCACGGCCTGACCCACCTTGTTGGTGGCGTCCTGCCACAGTTCCACCAAGCGGTCGTAGCGGTTTTCCTCGGTAAGAGCACCCTTTTCCCAGAACTTACGCTCGATTTCCTCGGCTTCCTTCTCGTACTGCTCGAGCACCTCAAGCTTATTCGGAAGAACCAAAACGTCAGACATGGAGATGGTCACACCGGAACGCGTCGCCCAGTAGAAACCGGCGTCCTTCATCTTGTCCAAGGTCTGCGCAACCGTGATCATCGGGTACTTCTCCACCATCGATTGGATGATGTCGCCCAACATGACCTTGTCGGAGCCGCTGCCCTTACGGACCATAGCGCCTTCCTGGTACGGGAAGTTGAAGGGAAGAAGCTCATTGAACATGATGCGGCCGAGCGTGGTTTCGGTCATCCACGCCTGGCCCTTCTCCCAGCCGTCAGGGAACTGCTCGTTTTCAATTTCCACGGTCGGGCGCAGGTGATCGATACGCACGCGAATCGGCGCTTGCAGGCCAAGCACCCCACGGTCGTAGGCCATGATGGCCTCGCGGTAGGACGAGTACACGCCCTGGGCTGGCCCGTTTTCATCAGCAGGCCTGTAGCGGCCTTCGCCGCCGAGTTCGGACTCGCCCTTCATCATGGTGAGGAAGTACAAACCGGTGACCATATCGAGGCGCGGCATGGCCAGCGGCTTGCCCGAGGCAGGCGACAAAATGTTATTCGAGGACAACATGAGCACGCGGGCTTCGGCCTGTGCCTCAGCGGACAGTGGCAGGTGAACTGCCATCTGGTCACCGTCGAAGTCGGCGTTGAAGGCCTCACAAGCCAACGGGTGCAACTGGATGGCCTTGCCTTCGACGAGCTTCGGCTCGAAGGCCTGGATACCCAGGCGGTGCAGCGTCGGCGCGCGGTTGAGCAACACCGGGTGCTCGGCAATGGCTTCTTCCAAAACATCCCACACCTCGGGGCGCTGGCGCTCAACCATGCGCTTGGCGCTTTTGATGTTTTGCGCGTAATCGTTGTCCACCAAACGCTTCATCACGAAGGGCTTGAACAACTCAAGCGCCATCAACTTCGGCAGGCCACACTCATGCAGCTTGAGCTGCGGGCCAACGATGATGACGGAGCGTCCAGAGTAATCGACACGCTTGCCCAACAGGTTCTGGCGGAACCGACCCTGCTTGCCTTTGAGCAGGTCAGACAGCGACTTCAGCGGGCGGTTGCCCGGCCCCGTGACCGGGCGGCCGCGGCGACCGTTGTCGAACAAGGCGTCCACGGACTCCTGCAACATCCGCTTTTCGTTATTCACGATGATCTCGGGCGCACCGAGGTCGATCATGCGCTTGAGGCGGTTGTTGCGGTTAATCACACGGCGGTACAGGTCGTTCAGGTCGGAGGTGGCGAAACGGCCACCATCGAGCTGGACCATGGGGCGCAGCTCCGGCGGAATAACCGGAATGGCGTCCAAGATCATGCCAGCCGGGTCGTTGCCGGAGCGCTGGAAAGCCGCCACAACCTTCAGGCGCTTGAGGGCACGAACCTTCCGCTGGCCCTTGCCCTCAGCGATGATGGTGCGCAACTCCTCTGCCTCAGCCTCAAGGTCGAAGTTGCGGATCAGGGTCTGGATGGCTTCCGCACCCATCCCGCCGGTGAAGTAGTCCTCGTAGCGGTCCACGAGTTCCTCATAAAGGTTCTCGTCGATAACCATTTGCTTCGGGGCAAGTTTGACAAAGGTTTGCCAAATCTCGTCGAGACGCTGGACCTCACGCTCACCCGCTTCGCGGATGTGGGTCATGTCCTTGTCTGCAGCCTGCTGCACCTTCTTGCGGGCGGAGGCGTTCGCGCCGACGGCTTCAAGCTCGGCGAGTTCTTCCTCAAGTTTCTGGGCCCGCTCGGCGATCTCGGAGTTGGCGTCGGCTTCGACTTCCTTCTTCTCCAGGATCATCTCGGCCTCAAGGGTCGACATGTCGTTGTGACGGGCTTCGTCGTCAACGCTGGTGATGATGTTCGCAGCGAAGTAAATGATGCGCTCGAGGTCTTTCGGCGCCAGGTCAAGCAGGTAGCCAAGGCGCGAGGGCACACCCTTGAAGTACCAAATGTGGGTCACCGGCGCGGCCAGCTCAATATGGCCCATGCGCTCGCGGCGCACCTTGGACTTGGTCACCTCAACGCCACAGCGCTCACAGATGATGCCCTTGTAGCGCACGCGCTTGTACTTGCCGCAGGCGCACTCCCAATCGCGGGTGGGGCCGAAAATGCGCTCGCAGAACAGGCCGTCCTTTTCCGGCTTGAGGGTGCGGTAGTTGATGGTTTCGGGCTTTTTGACCTCGCCGTGGGACCAACGGCGGATGTCGTCGGCGGTAGCCAGGCCAATGCGAAGCTCGTCGAAGAGGTTTACGTCAAACACGTAAATTCCCTTTCACCTCCCCCACGCGGGGAGGATCGATGGTGGTCTAGTTTCTGTGCGTTCGTCCGGGCGTCGAAAAGCATGCGCTTGACGACGCCCGCCTGGCGTTCTATGCGGGATCCGCCGTGCTCTCGTCGCGCGAAAGGTTGATGCCCAGCGAAGATCCGGCTTGGTCGAACTCGTCATCGTCGCCGGACAGCTCCATCGGAATGCCGTCGGTGGACAACACCTCAACATTCAGGCACAGCGACTGGAGCTCCTTGAGAAGGACCTTGAAGGACTCCGGAATACCCGGATCGGGGATGTTATCGCCCTTCACAATCGCCTCGTACACCTTCACGCGCCCAACCACATCATCCGACTTGATGGTCAAAAGCTCCTGCAAAGTGTAGGCGGCGCCGTAAGCCTGCATCGCCCACACCTCCATCTCGCCGAAACGCTGACCGCCGAACTGCGCCTTGCCGCCCAGCGGCTGCTGCGTAATCATCGAGTACGGGCCAGTGGAACGGGCGTGAATCTTCTCGTCCACCAAGTGGTGCAACTTGAGCATGTACATGTAGCCGACGGAGATCGGGTACTTAAACGGCTCGCCAGAGCGTCCGTCATACAGCTTGGTCTTGCCGTTAGCATCGACCATGACATCGCCGTCGCGGTTCGGCTTGGAATTGGCCAGCAAACCAGCGATCTCCTCGTTGGTGGCGCCGTCAAACACCGGGGTGGCAGTCAGCGACTCCGGCGGAACGTCGTAGAGGTGCTCCGGCAACGTCTCCAAAAGCTTCGCGTTGGCGGGATCATCCGGGTTGACGGTCCAGCCGGCTTTGGCCAACCAGCCCAAGTGAACCTCGAGGACCTGGCCAATGTTCATCCGGCGCGGAACACCATGGGTGTTCAAAATGATGTCCACGGGGGTGCCGTCCTCCATAAACGGCATGTCCTCCTCGGGAAGGATCTTGCCCACAACACCCTTGTTGCCGTGACGCCCCGCCATTTTGTCGCCGTCTTGAATCTTGCGCTTCTGGGCGACGTAGACGCGGATCATCTCATTGACACCTGGAGACAAATCGTCGTCGTCCTCCCGGGAGAAACGACGCACGGCGATGACCTTGCCCGTCTCACCGTGCGGCACCTTCAGGGAGGTGTCGCGCACTTCGCGGGCCTTCTCACCGAAGATGGCACGCAGCAGGCGCTCCTCCGGCGTGAGCTCCGTCTCACCCTTCGGAGTGACCTTACCGACGAGGATGTCGCCGTCGCGCACGTCCGCACCGATGCGGATAATGCCGCGCTCATCAAGGTCCTTGAGAACCTCATCGGAGACATTCGGGATCTCGCGGGTGATTTCCTCGGCGCCGAGCTTGGTGTCGCGGGCGTCGATCTCGTGCTCCTCAATGTGCACGGAGGTAAGGATGTCCTCCTCCACCACACGCTGGTTCAAAATGATGGCGTCTTCGTAGTTGTGGCCTTCCCACGCCATGAACGCGACTAGGAGGTTGCGGCCCAAAGACATTTCGCCGTTCTTGGTGCCGGGGCCGTCAGCGATGACCTGGCCAGCTTCAACGCGCTCGCCCTGGGAAACGATGGGGGTCTGGTTGTAGCAGGTGCCCTGGTTGGTGCGCTCGAAGGTGCGCAACATGTAGGTGTCCTGCACACCCTCATCATCCATGATGGTGATGAAGTCGCCGGTCACGTTGGTCACCGCGCCCGCCTTGGCGGAAATGACGGTGTCGCCCGCGTCGTAGGCGGCGCGCTGCTCCATGCCGGTAGCCACGTACGGGGCCTCCGGGCGCAGCAGGGGCACAGCCTGCTTTTGCATGTTGGCGCCCATCAGCGCACGGTTTGCATCGTCGTGTTCCAAAAACGGAATCATTGCGGTTGCAACGGAGACCATCTGGCGCGGAGAAATATCGAGGTAATCGACACCTTTCGGGCCGACAACACCGATGTCGCCGTCCTTGAGGCGGACCTCGATGCGCTCACTGGTCAAGGTGCCGTCCGCGTTCATCGGGGTGGCCGCCTGCGCGATGGCGTAACGGTCCTCCTCGTCAGCGGTGAGGTAGTCGATCTGGTCAATCAGCTTGCCGTCGTTGACCTTCTGGTACGGCGTCTCAACAAAGCCGAAGGCGTTGACGCGCGCGTAAGAAGACAAAGCGCCGATCAAACCAATGTTGGGGCCTTCCGGAGTCTCGATCGGGCACATGCGGCCGTAGTGAGACGGGTGAACGTCGCGGACCTCGATGCCGGCGCGCTCGCGCGACAGGCCGCCCGGGCCCAGCGCAGACAAACGGCGCTTGTGGGTCAAACCGGACAGGGAGTTGTTCTGGTCCATGAACTGCGAGAGCTGCGAAGTGCCGAAGAACTCACGGATCGCCGCCGAGACAGGACGGACGTTGATCAATGAGGTCGGGGTGATCGACTCGGCGTCCTGGGTGGTCATGCGCTCACGCACGACGCGCTCCATGCGGGACAGGCCGACACGGACCTGGTTTTGAATCAGCTCACCCACGGTGCGCAGGCGACGGTTGCCGAAGTGGTCGATATCGTCGGTGCCGATCGGGATGATCTCGCCTTCCGGGGAGGTCATCTCAGTTTCTCCTGCATGCAGGCGCACCAGGTACTCAAGCGTGGTGGCGATGTCTTCTTCGGTTAGGGTCATCAGACCCTCGTGGTCGCCGCCGAGCCCCAGCTTGCGGTTGACTTTGTAGCGGCCGACGCGCGCAAGATCGTAACGCTTCGGGCGGAAGAAGGCGTTTTCCAGCAGTGACTGCGCCAAATCGCGCGTCGGCTGCTCACCGGGGCGCTGCTTGCGGTAAATCTCCAGCAAAGCCTCGTCCGTGTTAGCCACACCGTCGGATTCGAGAGTGGACATCATGATTTCGGAGAAGCCGAACCGTTCGGTGATCTTCTCGGTGGTCCAACCCAGGGCTTTAAGCAGCACGGTCACCGGCTGGCGGCGCTTACGGTCGATGCGCACGCCCACGGTGTCACGCTTGTCGACGTCAAACTCGAGCCACGCACCTCGCGAGGGAATGACCTTCACGGAGTGCAGCGGACGCTCGGTCGACTTGTCGATCGTTTCGTCGAAGTAGACACCCGGGGATCGCACGAGCTGGGAGACGACGACGCGCTCCGTGCCGTTGACGATGAATGTGCCCTTGTCAGTCATCAGCGGGAAATCACCGATGAACACCGTCTGGGACTTAATTTCCTGGGTGTCGTTGTTGATGAACTCCGCGGTCACGTACAGCGGCGCGGAGTAGTTGATGTCTTTGTCTTTACACTCGTCAATGGTGTACTTGACGTCTTCGAAGCGGGGCTCCGACAACGACAGGCTCATGTTGCCTGAGTAATCCTGAATCGGGGAGAGCTCCTCGAGGATGTCCTCGAGGCCGCTGGTCACGCGCACATTGTCGCCGCGCAGCGCCTGCTCGCGCTCACGCCACTCCTGCGTGCCGACAAGCCAAGCGAAAGATTCAAGCTGAACGTCGAGAAGCCCCGGAACCGTAATCGGCTCTGCGATTTTCGCAAACGAGTAACGTTGCGGAGCTCCGGGGATATTGGCCATTGACATGGTCTGGTGGGAGACTGCCAAGTTGGGTCCTTCCAGCACCTCACGCGGGCCCCGAGGAACTGCTCTGGCTGACAGTTACCGCCGGGAAATCCGCTGGATAAGTTAGCATTCGGTCTGCTGTGGAAGTTCCGCCCCCAAAATGCACAAAGCCACCTTGTCAAATGCGTTTTCCCGCACTGCATTTGCAAGGTTTCTGCACACACTGGAGACGGCTTCCAGCGCAACGACTTAGCTTATACAAAAGTCAAGGCATTGTAAAGACTCCCCCATTTCCCCGCAACACCACCCCCGGTGTCAACCCCGCGAACTCCGCTCGCCGTCGAGTGCGGAGTTTTTCCTCGCTTGCCGGGAATCCTACCATCGAAGCAGGAAGATTCGGCAAACGCAGGGCGTGTTTTCCGCCCAAAATCTGCGCTTAAGCGGCGTGCCGCCCCCGTGACCTGCGCTTATTTCCCGAGCGCAAAGCGCCAATTACTCCAATCAACGCCAACACCGCACCAAGCGCGATCACCGCGATCGTCACCGACCGCGACTGCCCCTGCGAATACACCGCCCCAAGTTGGCCCGCAAGCTTTTCGACGTCGCCTTGCTCCATCCCGGCGTCATAGCGAATAATTTCCTCCAGCCGCTGCCCCGCAACATCGCCATAGAAGTCGTCGACCCGCTCCTTGACCCCCACCACCAGCCCGGAGATCTGATCCACCGTCAATTCTCGGTGCGCCGAATGGTAGTAGAAACTGCGTATTTGCTCGCCTTCCGGGCCAAGAATTGTTTTTGTGTTTCGCACGTCCGCGTACTTCAGCGCAACATTGGTCGGTGCGACATGTTGCTCGAAACGGTAGACCCTTCGACCTTCCACTTCATCTTCTCCGACGAAGGTAGCGGGCACTGTTTCCCGCAGATGCGGCTCAAAGACATCGTAAGTTTCTTGAGCCACATCCGCCGGAAACTTCAACCACACTCCCCCCTTTTGCACCACCGCATCCGGAGTTGCCATCACCGCGCTCACGCGCATAGCAGACACAGGCAGCCCCGTCCCCCGGTCCATCTCGTAGGACCAGGTGGAGGCGGCAACGAGGTTATCGAAATCCCTCTCCGCCGCACCCGCGCGCAAAGAATCCCCAATCCGGATTCCCACCGAGTCCTCGTCCGCGGGGTTTTGAATCTGCATGTGCAACTGCCTCGTCACCGGCACCGACTCACCACGATAGGTCCCGTTGTCATCGGTGAGCGTCCACGTGGTGTGTTCTAAATCGAGGGGAAGGCGAGCGTCGCCAAGCAAAAAGCGCGGCGCAACCACCCCACCGGCGATCAAAGCAATACCAAGGCCGGTGAGCAGAACCGAGAAAATACGGGAGGCGGACAGCATGAAAGCTGATTGTATAGCAGGCACAAAGCTCCCTCCCCGCCTGCCACCTTGAGCATCACCGCAAAATGTCGCGGCCCAACTTCAACGCCGCCGCCAAAGTATCCGCCCACGCCGGACGGGGAACAACATTGTCCATCAGCGTCACAAACCTCGTCTGGGTCACATTACGTGGCTCGGTGTACTTGGTAATACCGCCGTCGCCGTGACGACGCCCCGCACCCGACTTCTTCCACCCGCCCATCGGCGCGTCAATCGCGGACCATCCAGGCGCATAACCCTCGTTAATGTTCACGGTGCCGGTTTCTAGCTGCGCCGCCAAACGACGCCCCGTCTTCGGGCTCGCCCACACAGACGAGTTCAACCCATAGGTGGTGTCATTGGCGCGCTCGACCGCTTCCTCGTCGGAGTCGACGACCTCGATATACACAACAGGGCCAAACACCTCGGAACGGTAAAGCTCCGCCTCCTCTGGCACATCTGTCAGCACAGTGGGAGCAAAGAAAGCCTCCCCAATCTCCGGCAAACGACGACCACCCGTGAGCACCTTCGCGCCCTTAACCACCGCGTCGTTGACAAAACCTTCCACCTTCTCGGCGTGTTCAACCGAAATAAGCGAGCCCATATCAATATCCCAATCGTGGCCACCCCCAAGACGCAAGTTCTGCACCTTAGACACAAATGCCGGAATAAACTCATCGGCGACATCGCGGTGAACATACATCCGCTCGATAGAAATGCACAGCTGACCAGAGTTGCCAAAACACGCCAACCACGCCCCGTGCGCGGCACGCTCCACGTCGGCGTCATGCGCAACAATCATGGCGTTTTTGCCACCTAACTCCATCGAATAATCAATCAGGCGGGCCGCCGCCTGCTGGGCGAGCACCTCACCTGTAGCCGTAGAGCCGGTAAACATGAGGTAATCACATTCCTCCACAATCGCCTGACCTACCTCAGAGCCGCGCCCCGTTATCACCTGGAACACATCCTTCGGCAGACCAGCGCGCTCCAGAAGCTCAACACCCGCAAGCGCCGACAGCGGTGTTTGGGAATCTGGCTTGAGTACGATCGCGTTGCCGGCCATCAAAGCCGCAATCGCATCGCTGATCGACAAAGACAGCGGGTAATTAAAGGGCGCAATAATCCCCACCACTCCCTTCGGTGGACGCTGCTCCCATGTCGAAGCCAGCAGCGGCATCACAGGCTTGCGGCTGCGCTCCTTGAGCAACCTCTCCGCCTTGTAGCCGTAATGTCTTGCGGTCAAGGCGACGTCGAGCACCTCCTCCAAGGAGGACAGGCGGGCCTTGCCGTTTTCGTCTTGGATCGTGTCCATGAGCCGCTCACGGTTGTCCAGGACGAGGTTGTGAAAGCGCAGCATGATCTTGCGGCGCTGACGAAAACTCGTGCTCGCCCACCGCTTCTGGGCGATCCGGGCACGCTCAAATGCTTCCTTAGTCTGTTCCTTCGTATGCGCCGCAACAGAGGCGATGACCTGCCCGGTGGCAGGGTTGATAACCTCAGTGCTCTCCTGCTCCCGCAACGGCTGAACCATAAGAAATATACCTCCGGAAAGAAAAATATTTTGGCCCCAATCCTATACAAGCGACTACAAGGACATCTAGGGTCAATTCCATGAACCAACCACATTCGGGCACGAAATCAATCTTTATTTCCGGAGGCGCCACCGGCATAGGTAAAGAAACCGCAAAGCGGATGCTCGAGCGCGGCTGGATCGTCGGCTGCTACGACATCGTCGACGTGGAATGGGGCGACGAAGTCGACGCAACGCACGTGCCCGGCACACTCATCACAGGCCACCTCGACGTACGTAAATGGGAAAGCTGGCAAGCCGCGCTGGCCGACTTCACCTCCCACACCGGCGGCACCCTCAACGGGTTTTTCAACAACGCCGGGGTCATCGTGGACGGCAAACTCGCCGACCAAGACCCTGAACGCATCCAGTGGCTAGTCGACGTCAACGCCGTCGGCGCAACCTTCGGGGCCAAAGCCTGCCACCCCTACCTCAAACGCACCAAAGGTGCAGTCATGGTCTCCATGTGCTCCGCCTCCGCCATTTTCGGCCAACCCGATGTGTCTACCTACTCGGCCTCAAAGTTCTACATCAAGGGCTTAACCGAGGCACTCGCCTTGGAGTGGGCCCAGGACAAAATCCGCGTCCACGACCTCATGCCCCTGTGGGCCAAGTCGAAAATCTCGGAGGTCAACGCCAGATCCATCAACACTCTCGGGGTCAACCTCATCCCCGACGACATCGCCGCAGTCGCTGAACGAGTGTTAACCACCACAAACCTCTACAGCAAAAAGAAAATGCACCACACCGTCAGCAAAACCGACACGGTATTTAAAACCCTCGCCGACTTCTCCCCCGACATGCTCAAACGCTACATCAACAAATTCCTGGTTGGGTAGAACCGAAGAAACACAGCCAAACAAAAAGCTCCCCGCCGGAAGCGGGGAGCTATATGTGCGCGCAAGGCAGCGAGATTACTTGAGGGTAACCTTCGCGCCAGCCTCCTCGAGCTTGGCCTTGGCAGCCTCGGCGTCGTCCTTGTTGGCGCCTTCGAGGATAGGCTTCGGGGCACCCTCGACCATTTCCTTGGCGTCTTTCAGTCCGAGGCCCGGAACGAGCTCGCGGACCACCTTGATGACACCGATCTTCTTGGCGCCAGCGTCCTCGAGAACGACGTCGAACTCGTCCTTCTCATCGGCAGCGGCAGCCTCGCCACCAGCCGGAGCACCTGCGGCAGCAACAGCAACCGGAGCGGCAGCGGTAACGTCGAAGACCTCCTCGAATTCCTTCAGGAACTCGGAAAGCTCGATGAGGGTCATTTCCTTGAACTGCTCAATGAGCTCGTCCTTAGACAGCTTAGCCATAGTGGCTTCCTTTCTTTTGTGGGCCACCTCTCAGGCAACCCGGATGTTTAGGGTGTTAACTTGTGCGTGACTTACGCAGCTTCGCCCTGCTTGTCCTGCAGCGCAGCGACAAGGCGAGCGGTCTTGGACGCCGGAGCCTGGAACAGGCCGGCAGCCTTTGCCAAAGAGCCCTCGAAGGCACCAGCAAGCTTGGCCAGGGTGGTCTCGCGGTTATCCATCTCAGCGATGGCGTCAACCTGGGAAGCATCCAGGACGTTGCCGTCCATGTAGCCGCCCTTGATCACGAAAGCGTCGTGATCCTTGTTGAACTTCTTCATCACCTTGGCGGCGTCGACAGCCTCGCCCTTGATGAAGGCGACGGCGGTCGGGCCGGTCAGAAGATCATCGAGACCCTCAATGCCCTGCTCGTTTGCAGCAATCTTGATGAGGGTGTTCTTGGCGACGTGGTACTCGACATCGAAACCGAGCTCACTACGCAGGTTCTGCAGCTGACCAACGGTCAGACCGCGGTACTCGGTCAGTACAACAGAGCTGGCCTGCTGGAACTTCTCCTTCAAAGCAGCCAACTCGCTGACATTCTTCGGGTTTGCCATGACACACGCCTCCTTCCAATTTACGTCTTGTCCTTAAATCCGCCCGGGACAATAAAAATTGCCCCGTGCAGAAAGCACGAGGCACCAGGAAAGGTGAGCCACGTTCCTCCTGCGTGGGCCGGCCCCTGGAGTGGGACACCTTCGGCCCTGAAACCTCAGGGCGACCGACGGTCTTCGGTGAAACTTGAGCTTGGGGCGGAGATGTCCTCCCCATTCAAACTTCGTCCACGAACTCTAGCGCATCTCCTCCTCGAACAACAAATCGCTGTCCGGCAAGGTTCTTTGAGGCGCGTGGGACACAAAAGGCAAAAGTCCCCGCGCATAACGCGCAGGGGCTCAGTTACCGCAGAAAGGATTAGTCCTTCTGGGCGTATTTCTTCTGCACAGAAGTATCGACCGGAACGCCCGGGCCCTGCGTTGCAGAAACCGTGACCTTCTTCAAGTAGATGCCCTTCGCGGAGGACGGCTTGAGGCGCAAAACTTCGTCCAAAAGCGCGCCGTAGTTTTCCGCGAGCTGCTCCGGGGTGAAAGACGCCTTGCCGATCATGGCGTGCAGGTTTGCAGCCTTGTCCACGCGGAAGGCGATCTTGCCGCCCTTGACATCCTGGATCGCCTTGGCGACATCCGGGGTGACAGTGCCGGTCTTCGGGTTCGGCATCAGACCGCGGGGGCCAAGCACGCGGGCCACACGGCCGACCTTGGCCATCTGGTCGGGGGTTGCGATCGCAACATCGAAGTCGATCTTGCCTTCGTTAATCTGCTCGATCAAGTTGTCGGTGCCGACAATGTCAGCGCCAGCTTCCTCAGCGGCGGTTGCCTTATCGCCCTCAGCGAAAACAGCGACGCGGACAGTCTTGCCGGTGCCGTTGGGCAGGGAGACAGTGCCGCGCACAAGCTGGTCGGCCTTGCGCGGGTCAACAGACAAACGCATGGCGACGTCGATAGTGGCGTCGTATTTATCGGAGGAGGTCTCCTTCGCCAAAGCGACAGCGTCAAGCGGGTGGTAAAGCTTGGCACGGTCGACCTTGGCGAGCATTTCTTCGTAACGCTTGGATTTCTTGGCCATGTTGAGTTCCTTTCCTGTTATGACAAACAGAGGGAGTTGTGGTGCGGGCCTGGCCGGCCCTGCCACAGGGAAAATGTTTACTTCTTGACGTCGATACCCATAGAGCGGGCGGTGCCGGCGATGATCGCTGCGGCAGCCTCGATGTCGCGGGCGTTGAGGTCAGCCTTCTTCGTCTCGGCGATCTCCTTGCACTGCTCCCAGGTCACAGAGCCGACCTTCTGGGTGTGCGGAACGCCAGAGCCCTTGTTGACACCAGCGGCCTTAAGCAGCAGCTTCGCGGCTGGCGGGGACTTCAAAATGAAGTCGAAAGAGCGATCCTCGTAGACGGTGATCTCCACCGGGATGATGTTGCCGCGCATGGACTCGGTGGCGGCGTTGTACGCCTTGGTGAACTCGACGATATTAACGCCGTGCGCACCCAGCGCCGGACCAACCGGCGGTGCCGGGTTAGCCATGCCTGCCTCAATTTGCAGCTTAATCAGGCCGGAGACCTTCTTCTTAGCCATCGAATTACCTCAATTCCTTGGTACGGCCCCAGACACGATGACTTGTCAGGAGCTTCCGGATGCCTGGCTACCTCAAAAACAGCGCTCAGGCCACCGGGGATCTACAAACGAAAACGTCGCGCATGACAAACACACGCGACGATCCACTCTACGGCCCCTACCGCCGCAGAAGCAAACTACATGATCCGCTCGATCTGGTCAGCAGTCAGCTCCACCGGAGTCTCACGGCCGAAGATGGACACCAGCGCCTGAATCTTGCCGGTTTCCTCGTCGATTTCGGAGATCGTGGCGGACACAGAAGCCAGCGCACCGGTGAGGATGGTGACGGCCTCGCCCACCTTGTAATCGTGCGCGAGCGGCGCCGGCTTGATCTCCTCCGGCATAGCCACCACAGTTTCGCCTTCGCCTGCTGCACCGGACTTCGCAGCCGCACCGTTATCTGAGCCTTCCTTCGGCATGAGGAACTTCGCCACGTCGCGGTGTTTAACCGGGGTGGCGTTGCCTTCGTTGCCCACGAAGGAGGTAACTCCCGGGGTTTCCCGAACCACGGACCAGGCGGCGTCATTCATGTCCATACGCACCAAGACGTAGCCCGGCAGAAGCTTACGCTTGACCAATTTGCGCTTGCCGTCCTTGAGCTCTGTGGCCTGCTCAATCGGCACAACAACATCGTAAATCGAATCTTCCACCTCAAGCGTCTGGATTCGCATGTCGAGGTTGGTTTTGACCTTATTCTCGTAGCCAGAATAGGACTGGATAATGTACCAGTCACCGGGAAGCTTCTTGAGCTCTTTGGTGTACTCGCGCAAGCGGCTGCGGTAAGCCGCGTCGCTCGACTCCTCCACATCCCCTCCGAGAGCACTCTCGGCGCCCGCAATGTCGCCCTCCTGAGCCGCACCTTCCGGCTCTGCCTCCTGCGAGTTTAGTTCCTGAGAATCCCCTTCAGACTGATCCTCAGCGGCAAGGCGCGTCGGCTCAGTTTCCGGCTCGACAGCACCGCCCTCGGCAATCATGTCCTTTTGCGCCTGCAACTCTTTGTCGTGGCGCGGCGGCAAATCTTCAGCACCTGCGGACTCCTTGAGCTCCGGGTCGGTCTCCGGCTGCACAGGAGCACCCTCGTCGATCATTTCTGTCTCGTTGTTTTCGACCTTGTTCGTGGTGTCTTTGGGCATCGGTCTCTCCTCGCCTCGTGGGGTTAGCTTTAAGTAATCGGCGGTTTGCTGCTCCCAGCCTACCCACGTGGTGCGCGGCGGCGGGGGCAATAAATTATCCCGCCCTCCCCGAGGTTGGGGCGGCGGGATGCGCTTGTCTGAAGATTATAACTAACGGACGAAGATTTGCTCAATTACCCAGCGGCCAACCCAATCAACACCCCACACCAAAGCGGTGAGCACGATGAGAAAACCAAAGACAATCAGCGTGTAGTTAAGCATCTGGCGGCTCGTCGGCCAGATGACTTTGCGCATCTCGGAGACAACTTCGCCCGGAAACGCAGCGACACCTCCGCCCGGCTTCTCATCAGGCTCTGCGGACTTTTGCAGATCACGCTTCGCCTCATAGGAGCCGGACGAAGTGGGAGAAGAACCGCGCAGTTGACGCTTACCCGTCGGCTGCGCCGGGTTCTGTGCATTCGGATTCGTCACAGTTCTCCTCCACTAAACGATTGGCAGGGGCGACAGGACTCGAACCTGCAACCTACGGTTTTGGAGACCGTTGCGCTACCAATTGCGCCACGCCCCTAGGGCACTGCCAAAGCAATGCGCCCACCCTACCATGGGCGCTGGAGCGCCCAGTTTAGGTAAGTAGCGATGGAGAGAATTGAACTCTCGACACAGCGATTATGAGTCGCTTGCTCTACCACTGAGCTACACCGCCTTGTGCTTATGCCAGATTACTCCGACAAGCAACAGAGCCCCCTATCAGAATCGAACTGATGACCTTTTCCTTACCATGGAAACGCTCTGCCGACTGAGCTAAGGGGGCACAGCCTCTTTGTTGTGAGTCTCGCCTTTGCTTAACCCGCTCCGTTGAAGCCTTGAAAAGATTAACCCACTATCTTCACAAGCGCCAAATCGCCTGTTCAATTATCCTTTCTGCGGTGCGATCGCCGCTGCGCAGCAACCGCAAGCCTGCCGATTCCACTATCAGACAGTTGCGCCTGCGAAAGCAGCGGGCAGTTTCTCCTCGCCGCAGCCACCTTGGGTTCCGGCGAAAAGCGCCGGGCGGAGAAACTTCCACACAAAGGTCGAGCCCTGCCGTTTTATACCCTTTTAGTGCCCTGCTTTTTATCGCCGAATATGGGGTTAAGTAGCAGAAAGTGTGTCTAACTTTCAGCATTATTACTGATCAGAACGGGTAAATCGGGCGGGAACTTAGCCAAACAGCAAGTAACCCGCCACCTTGAAGGTGGCGGGTTACTTGCTGTGCCAGGTAGAAGATTCGAACTTCTGAAGGCATACGCCGGCGGATTTACAGTCCGCTTCCTTTGGCCGCTCGGACAACCTGGCATGCACGATTGGTGCGGTGACTACCTTACAACACGGTCGTAGATTGTGAGCAAATCACCAGTTCAAACGCCCTAAATTATCCCACGCGCTGGACGGTGTAGGTGGAGACTTGGCGCAGGGCACGGTTCGCGGGGCTGTCGGGCAGTGAGTCGAGGTGCTGTTCGGCGATGTCGAGGTAGCGGTGGACCTCCTCAAGTGCGCGCTGTCTCCCCGCGGTCTCGCTGATCAAGGCGAGGGCGTGCTCGACGTCTTCGTCTTTGGTCAATGGGCCGGTGAGCAGTTCACGCAGCTCAGTTCCGGCTGGTGAATCTTCCCGCATGGCGTAGAGCACAGGCAAAGTAAAAACGCCTTCTCGCAGGTCGGTGCCGGGGACTTTGCCGGACTCAGAGGAGCTGGAGAAGATGTCGATGATGTCGTCGACTATTTGAAAGACCATGCCGATCGCCGCACCGACGCCCTCGCAGTGCTCCACGATCTCTTTGCTGGCGCCCGCATGGCGGGCGCCCAGGTGTGCTGCGGCGGCGATGAGGACACCGGTTTTTTCTTCGATGACTTTCAGGTAATGCTCCACTGGGTCACCGCCGCGGGCGCCGACGGTTTCGCGCATTTGCCCGGTAACGAGGAGGCGGAAGGTGTCAGCAAAGTAGTTGACGGTTTCGGTGTCGATCTCGCTCATCGTTTTGGAGGCGTGGGAGAACAAGATATCGCCGGCAAGGATGGCGACGGTGTTGCTCCATCTGTGGTTGGCTGAGTCGACGCCGCGGCGTTTGGCGGCTTCGTCCATCACATCGTCGTGGTACAAGGTGGCCAGGTGCACCATTTCAGTGATCGCGGCTGCTTTGATGACGTTTTCTGTGTGCGGCTGTGGCCCGAATTCGCTGCACAGTAGCGCCACTAATGGGCGGAAGCGTTTGCCGCCGGCTTGGACGAGGTGTGTGACTTTGTCCGTGATGAATTCTTCGCCCGTTCCGAGTCTTTCTCCGAGCAGCTTTTCGACTGCCTCCATTCCCCGGCGCATACGGGCGGTGAGGTCGGCGTCGCCGAAGTCCATGGTGAAATCACGTGGCTTTGGCGGTGTAGGGCCGTTAGTCATCAATGACGTCCTTGCAGGTCGATTACCTCGCCCGGCGGTTTTTGTCCTTGTTGTCGGGCAGTTGAATGTCGCACTTAACCGTAGCCCACCGATACGTCGCCTTGCATGAGCGGGTCACCGAAGTCTATCAGGGCTGTGCGACAATGTGAGTCCATGAACAGCAGTTGGGATGTGGTTGTTGTGGGAGCTGGCCCTTCGGGGTCGGTTGCGGCTGTGTCCACGCAGAAGGCGGGCTTGCGCACGTTGCTTATCGACGCCCAGCCGCCCCAGCGCGACAAAACCTGCGGCGATGGCTTGACCCCGCGCGCCGTCAAGACGTTGCGCGATGTGCGCCTTGAGCATGTTCTTCCTGCTTACCGCAACAACGGGCTGAAGCTGCACGGCTTCGGTGGTGATGTCACTGCCCCCTGGCCGGGAGGTTTCTACGGCAGCGAAGGCTCCGCCGTGGCCCGCAAAGATTTCGATGCCGCCTTGGTTTCTGAGGCTGAGCGCGCTGGCGCAACCGTGTGGCAGGACTGTCCGGCAACGGCGGTGGAGGTATCTGCCGAGGGCATCACTGCGATTGACACTCCGCGCGAGCGGATCGCCCCCAGGTGGGTCATCGTGGCCGACGGGGTGCGCTCCCCGGTGGGCAAGATGCTAGGGCGCATCTGGCACCGCGACGAGGTGTATGGCATCGCCGCGCGCTCCTACTGCACGAGCCGGCACGCCGGAGAGCCGTGGATGCACTCACACGTTGAGCTTGTCGACGACACCGGCACCACCCAACCCGGCTACGGCTGGATCTTCCCACTCGGTCAGGAATCAGGACAGGTCAACCTTGGCTGCGGCGCTTTGTCCACATCGAAGCGGCCAGCGAAGATCAACACCAAAAAGCTGCTGCATTTTTACGCCGAGCAGCAGCGTCCCGGGTGGGAGCTGGGTGCCCCGCAGTCGGTGACCAGTGCGATGTTGCCGATGGGCGGGGCGGTATCCAATGTTGCAGGGCCGAATTGGGCGTTGATCGGCGACGCCGCGGCGTGCGTCAACCCGCTCAACGGGGAAGGCATCGACTACGGCATGGAAACTGCGGTGATGGCGGCGGCTTTGATCGGGGAGGGCAAGGATTTGACTCTTGCGTGGCCGGACGCGTTGCGCACCGCGTACGGGCAGGCGTTTTTGCTGGCCCGCACTGCGGCTCGGGTCCTTACGTACCCACAGTTTCTGCCGTTGGCGGGGCCGGTGGCGTTACGGGGGCCGGTGGGCAAGCGAATCATGCCGGCGGCGGCGCGCCTGATGGGCAACCTCACCACCGACGCTGACCGCGATGTCATTTCGTGGGTGTGGCGCACCGCGGGCGAGCTAACACCGAAACGCGGCGCGTTGTGGGACGCGGCCTGATTTTAAGCCTTGACGGCGCTGTGTAGCGCGACGATCCCGGCGGTCAGGTTCTGCCAGCCGGCGTCCGTCCAGCCGCTGCGGTTAATGGCTTGGGCGAGCTCCTCCTGGCCGGGCCAGGCGCGGATGGAATCCGCAAGGTATTCGTAGGCCTCCGGGTTGGAGGAAAACACTCTGGCCACGGCGGGCACCACGCGCGGCAGGTATTCCTTGTAGACGGTGCTGAACACGGGAACGACCGGGGTGGAAAACTCGTTGACTGCAAGACGCCCGCCCGGCTTGGTCACGCGCGCCATCTCGCGCAGCCCGGCCTCGAAATCGTGGACGTTGCGCAGCCCGTAGGAAATCGTCACCGCGTCGAAAGTTTCGTCGGCGAAGGGCAGGTGCATCGCGTCGCCGACAACCTTCGGCACGGCGCGGTCCTTGCCGGCAGCGAGCATGCCCTGGGAGAAATCGCAGGCAACGACCCACGCACCCGATTTGCCGAGCTCGACTGTGGATACGGCCGTGCCGGCGGCGAGGTCAAGTACCCTCTCCCCCGGTTTCAAGGCGAGGCGCGCGCGGGTGCGTCGGCGCCAGTGCTTGTCTAAGCCGAAGGACAGGATGGTGTTGGTGGTGTCGTACTTGCTCCCCACAGCGTCGAACATTCCCGCGACGTCGAAAGGGTTTTTCTCTAGGTCTGCCTTGGCCATAAGGGTGTAGCTTACAGTTCGCGCTACGCGCTGCGCCGTGAGGTCGGCAGGACCTTGCGGGCTTTGTCGGCGGTCCTCATCGCCCAGGCGGGCACACCGAACTGGCGGCCAAAGACGTGGATGCAGCCACGGTTGTAGCCGCTGATCGCCTCATCGTAGTAGCCGAGGAGCTGCTCGCACAGGGCGAACCAGGTTTTGTCAGCCACCGAGGCCCGTGCGTTGAGGCGCAGCTCATTGTGGCGTGCTTCATCGAGCAGGGCTGCGACCGCATCGGGCAAGTCCTTGGTGAAGGTGTTGACGTCCAGCAGCAGACCGTTGTAGTTGTCCTCGATCAGGTCAATCGGCCCGCCGGCGCGTGGCCCGATGGTGGGCACGCCGCTGGCTTGTGCTTCTTGGATGGTTTGGCAGAAAGTTTCGAACTCGCCGGTGTGGACAAATAGGTCCAGGCTGGCGTAGGCGCGGGCCAGTTGAATCCCGCTGAGCGCACCGGCAAAAACGGCGTTGGGGAGCGCTTTTTCGAGCTCGACGCGCTCCGGGCCGTCGCCGACGATGACTAGCTGAATTTTCGGGTCCGCCACCAGCGCCGAGAGGCGGTGGATTCCCTTTTCCGCGGCGAGGCGTCCGACGAAGCCGACGATCTTTTTCGAGCCTGTGGGGTCCCACTGGCGGCGCAGCGTTTCGGAGCGCTTCTCGGGGTGGAAAAGTTCGCTGTCCACCCCGCGGCCCCAGTGGTGGACGTTTTTGATGTGGTGCTTTTCCAGTTCGCGGATCGCTTCGCTCGACGGTGCGAGGGTCAGCTCGCAGCGGTTGTGGATATTGCGAGTCCATTCCCACGCGATGCTCGACAGCAGCGAAAGTTGGTACTGGGTGGCAAAACCGGCCACGTCGGTTTGGTAGAGCGCGACAGCCGGGATGCCCATCTGCATGGCTGCGAAAGCCCCCGCGCCGCCGAGGACGAAGGGGCTGGCTAGGTGCACAACATCCGGTTTGAAATCGCTCAGCGCGTTGATGACGGCGGTGGTGGGAACTCCGATGGGCAAGGAGTCCACGAGTGGGACCATGACGGTGGGCACCCGCACGATCTCGAAGCCGAGGTAGGCCGGGATTTCCTCCTGGAAATCTCGCGCCCCAGGCGCAACGACGATGGCCTCGTGACCGGTGGCGTGCAGGTGTTCAAGAACCCGCAGGACCGAGTTGGTCACGCCGTTGACGTTGGGAAGGAAAGATTCAGCGACGATTGCGACCCGCATGCTTTGCAACCTTTCACACCTATTTAAAAAACCCGTGCACAGAAGACAAAATCCGCGTGAACTCCTCCTTAAGGTAGCCTAGCGCGTCGGCGAGTCAGCGTCTCGCGGCTCACCGCCAGCCACGCTACCGCGGCAATGAGCGTGGCTGTCGCCGCCACGGACAGCGCGGGAACAATAGCCAGCGTCCAGCCGCGGCCCTCCACTTTCACGAGGTCACGATCGGTTTGTGCATAAGTTACCCAGACGCGCTGCCCCTCCCCCAGGCCCGTCGGGTAGAGCAGCCCGTAGCGTGGCGAGTGGTACAGCCCTTCCTCATCCTGGTATTCCACTGAGGTGCGGGTGCGGCTGACGTCGGTGACCGTCGCCAAGCCACGGCCCGGATCAGACATGATGCGCGCGTCGTTAAGTGCGGGGCCGACCACCATCGAAACCGCGCCGAGCATGGCGCAGGCATAAAGCAGCATGATGAGCTGCAGGATGCGACGTTTCCAGAACATGGCTTTGGGTTATTTCCGCAACCGGGCCGCCAGGTCGCGGCGGGTGCCGCGAGTGGTGCGGGCCTCGATGATGGTGAGGGGCTCAGGCGTTTCGGTGTCCTCGACAAGTGCCGCGATGAGATCTGCAAGGCTATCGGCGCGGCGATAGGCCGCACCATAAGCTTCCGCCAGCTTGTCAACACCCACCCCATGCGGCGTCCCAAACGCCCGTTCAAAGTCGCGCCGGACCCCCTCCGCACCAACTTCGAGCGCCTCAAAGATTCCGCCGCCGTCGTCGTTGGCCACCACGATAGTCAAGTTGCCCGGGCGTGGCTCATCGGGGCCGATGATGAGGCCGTTCACGTCATGCAGGAAGGTTACGTCGCCTATCAAAGCCACGGTGCGCGGCGCACGGATGTCATCCGGGTGCAGCGCCTGCACCGCCAACGCCACACCAACCGCCTGAGAAACCGTGCCGTCAATTCCGGCGGCACCACGCGCACTATAGGTGGACACACCGTCGAAGGGCAGGCCGACGAAGCTGGCGTCGCGCACCGGGTTCGATGAGCCCAGCACCAACGTGTCTCCCACCGCGAGAGTGTCGGCCACCGCAGCCGCAGCATGCAAACCGGTGAAACCGTACTGTTGATCAGCCAACGCTTCGCGCACAGTCTGCGCACCGACATCACCAGCAGCCTCGCAAATTTTCAGCCAGGTACTGCTCGGCTGACCCGTCACGTTGACGCGGCTGCCGCGGCGCGTGGGCCGGCCCGTGAAAGTCTCGGTGCGGCTAAGCCCAATGACCTCAATGTCGGGATCGGCAAGCAAGGCCAACACGTCACGGTGCAAAGTCGGATGGCCCACCACCACGACCTGCTGCGGCTTCGTCGACGCGGCGAAGTCACCGCCGTCATGGCTAATCGACACCTCGGGCTGCGCGAAAAACCGCGCCGCCAGGGGATGGACCTGATGAAAAGGCGTCGGCGCAGTCGGCTCTGCAATGGTGGGCACGTGTTCGAGCCCGGGCACCTCCCAGGCCTCGTCACCGGCGATGACCAACGTGTCGCGGTCTAGGTCGATATCCACCACCCCGTGGTCGATCCTGGGCGCAACCGTGCCCAAACGCCCCGGCCCCACCCCGACCCGGCGCGGGTTTCCCGCGGCCTCCGGCAAGGCCTCTGGCACAAGAGGGGTGTCGAAGGCAACATTGATGTGTATTTGGTCGGCGCTGAAATCGAGCTCTGTCACGTCATCTACCGAAGCCACGTGCTGGGTGTTGGCGTAGCGACCAAAAATCCCTCGTTGCCAAATGGTTTGGCTCGCTCCGGTGCCGAGCAGGCGTTCCGGGCGGTCTGCGCTGACGATGACGAGCGGCACGTGGGACATGGACGCCTCAATCACTGCCGGGAAGGTGTTGGCCACCGCAGTTCCTGAAGTCATCACCACGCCCACGTGGCGACGCTGGAGCCGCGCCATCCCCAGTGCCGTAAAGGCGGCGGAGCGCTCATCAATTCGTACATGCACTGTCAGATCCCGGCGCGCAAGCAGAGCATAGGCCAAAGGCGAGTTGCGCGAACCGGGGCACAAGACCACATCGGTGAGGTGGTTCGCCAGCATCTCAACGACGTGCGTGGCGACGTCCATGCTGCTCATGGGGCGTAGCATCCCTACCTTCCCTGGGTAGCGCGGTCAACTTCGTTGAGCAAACTCTCGATATAACGGTCGAGCTCGCCTTGAATATCCGCAGGCAAATCGGAGGGGATTGCCGTCGGCAACTCAGTGGGAAGGACGGGCTCATTTGCTCCCTCACCCTCAGGGAAGATGCTGGGACGCTGCGTGGTGGTCAGCGTGGCGGTGGCCGTGTGCGTTTGTGTCACAGTCACTGTCTCCGGTGGCTGGTCCTCCTTTTCGGCAGCCCCACGCCAGAGGAACATAAACACCACCGCAGCAAGGGTGGCAAGCACTGCAACCGCCCCGAGGGCACCACCCGCGGAAGGGGAACCAAACCTGCGCCGCGCAAAGGCCCCGTCTGCGTAGACCCCATCTGCGAAGGTAGACGCCGTGTACGTCGGCGCAGTGTAGGTCGGTTCCGAATAGGCAGCTTCAAAGGCAGGTGCCTGATAGTAACTGGTTTGCGCAGTTTGCTGCTGGGCAGGATCCGGAAAGTACTGTTGTGGACGCTCCGGCTGCGGGGGCTGGTGCGATGCCCACGGCCCCCACCGGAACAGGCGAGTTTCGTCGTCTTTGCGGTTCATAGGGACAGAGTAGCGCGTAAAGCGCCTTTCATTGCCCCTTAAGCTAGAGAACCAACCCAAACACACCCACAGCGACGAAGTACGTCACCAGGGTGATCAGAACTAGGGCGATAGCGTTTAGCCACACGCCACCTTTGATCATTTCTCCCATCGTGACATAACCGGAGGAGTAGGCGATAGCGTTCGGCGGGGTCGCCACCGGCAACATGAAAGCACAGGTCGCGGCTAGAGCGACCGGGATACACAGGAGCAAGACGTTGGCCGGGTTGGCGTCGGTAAGCCCGATGCCCACAGCAACACCACCCATGATCGGCAGGAAGGTCGCGGCAGTAGCCGTATTGGAAGTCAACTCGGTCAGGCCGAGCACAAGCGCTGCGACAGCAAGCAGCAACAGGATCATCGGCAACACCGCCAAGCCCTTCGCTGCCTCACCGATCCACAGCGACAAGCCGGTCTGGGTAAACATCGCCGACAACGACAAACCACCGCCGAACAACAGCAGCACGTCCCAGGGCAGCTCGTTGGCTGTCTTCCAATCCAGGATCCGAGTACCTTCCTTCGTCGCGGGGACGATGAACATGAGCAGGCCCGCAATGATGCCCACGATCGCGTCCTCGTAGGGGAAATCCCAACCGAATTGAGTCCTCGCCAACGGGATGACAATCCACGACACGGCGGCGATCAGGAAGATCAGGCCGACAGTTACCTGGGGGAAAGTCCAGGGACCAAGTTGACGGATCTCGTCACGAATCAGTTCCCGCCCGCCAGGGATTTCATCCACCTCGGGTTTGAACACGGTGATGAGCACGAACCAGGCAATGAAAGTGAAAACGATCGCCAGTGGCATTCCCACAAGCATCCATTGGCCGAAGCCGATGGTGTAATCGTGCGCCTCTTTCATGTACCCGGCCAACAAGGCGTTCGGCGGAGTACCAATCAGAGTGCCCAACGAGCCGATGGAGGCGGAATAAGCGATGGCGAGCATCAGCGCGGAGGCGAATTTCTTTTGGTGCTGCATGCCACCGACAGAATCGGCCGTAAGCTTCAACACGGACACGCCGATCGGCAGCATGACCACAGCCGTCGCAGTATTAGACACCCACATGGACATGAACCCAGTGGCGATCATGAAACCCAAAATGATGCGCTTCGGGCTGGTGCCCACAAGCGAGACGACGATCAGCGCCAAGCGGCGGTGCAAATTCCAACGCTGCAGGCCCAAAGCCATGAGGAAGCCGCCCATGAACAAAAAGATCGTGGAAGACGCATAAGGGCTGGAAACTGCACTGAACTTCGCCACACCCATGACCGGGAAGACTGCAATCGGGATCAAGGCCGTGGCCGCTAGCGGGATCGCTTCGGTCATCCACCACGCCGCCATCAAGACGGTCGCGGCCGCAACCACACGCATAGCACCGGCGTCGTAGGTCACCTCCGGGTCCGCGCCCGGCGAATTGGCCACCGTTTCAGCCGCGCCGGAGGGAAAAATCATATAGACGAACGCTGCGAGCAGCACGCCAGTGACCAGGCCGACTACCTGGCGGCGCCATTCGCGTGGGTCGGGTGGGGTGGCGAGGTCGCCTTCAGACAACCTCGAAGAATCGTGGGTCACGGGGGTAGACATTTGAGCTTCCTTCCCAGGTATATAAGCTGGCTTCCCCCTTACCTAAACACAACCGGTCAAAAGCGTTATCACCATTGCTGCCACTTCACCCCCTAATGTGGGGAAGGCTTTGTGCCACACGTTCGAACCACCAGTCCCGCCGGTGCGCTGGCGCCGCCAGATCCGCCAAACGCGCGGGATCGGGGGTGGTACGAGTGACCTCGAGACGGCCATCAACAATCTCGCGCGGCGCGGCCACATCCTCAATGAAAAGTCGCTGTGTCGCCAGCCCCGCCGCCCGCGAGCCAGCCAGCTTCGCCGCCACTAAGCCCGCGTCAATACCCACGGCGGTATCCAAGGCGCTGGCAACTGTCAGGTCCAAACCAAGCTCCGCACCGAGCGCAAGAAGCCGGCGCACCCCTCCCAACGGGGCAGGTTTGACCACACCCACATCCGCCGCGGACGCCTCCACCACGCGGTACGGGTCGGCGGCACGCCGAATCGACTCATCCGCCGCAATCGGCGTGGCGATACGCCTGCGCACCTCGGCCAGCTCCGCCACCGTGGCGCAGGGCTGCTCAATGTACTCCAGCTCCCCCAGCGCGGCGGCGGCTTGCACCGCTTCGCCGACAGACCAACCCCGGTTGGCGTCAACACGCAACGTAGCGTCCGGGCGCGCGCGGCGCACCGCGGCGACGCGGGCTAAGTCGTCGTCAAGCGACTGGCCCTTCTCCGCCACCTTGATTTTGAAAGTGCCCACCCCCGGGTAGCGTTCGAGCACCTCGGGCACCCGCGAGGCGGGCACCGCGGGCACCGTCCCGTTGACCTCCACCCAACCGTGCGCCTCGGGCAGGCCCACAAACGCGGCCTCAATCCCGGCAGCAAGCCAATGAGCCGACTCCGAAGGGCCGTACTCCACAAACGGCGAAAACTCCCCCCAGCCAGCGGGACCGTCGATAAGCAGGGCCTCGCGGGTGTCAACCCCACGGAAGGTCACGGCCATGGGCAGGGCAACCACGTGGGCGCGCTCAAGGATGCTGTCAAGGGTGGGCAACATGCCCCCAGGTTAGTTCTGGTTCTCGCGCCGACCGAGCACCAGTGCCACCGGGCCTTGCTGGATCGAACACGCCCCGTTGGAAGAACAACTGCCGCAACCGCCGGCGGCACAGGAGGAGTTCAAGCCCTCACGGCGCAGTTGCCCCATCGCCTCAAGGCGCTCAATGACGGCGTCAACGGTGGAGCGGGTTAAGCCGGTGCGCTGGGCGATATCGGCGCGCCCGGTGGCACCAGCGCGGATCTGCATCATCACGGCGGACATGGGGCCCATCTACAGCACCACCTTGAGAATCTGGAAAGTGGCCACCGAAAGCGCCCAGGCGGCGCCCATCTGCACCACCAAGCCGAACATGGTCCATTTCAGGCCGATCTCGCGGCGCTGCGCCCCGAGAGTGGCCACGCACGGGGTGTAGGCAAGCAAAAAGATCATGTACGCCCACACCGCCGCAACGGCGTGGCCGCCAGATGCCGCATCAAAATCGGCGCGGATGCGCTCCGCCAAGGCGGAACGGCCCTGCTCCTCGGGCGCTGAGTCCGAAGGGTCCTCAAGCGAGTAGGTCTGCGCCCAACTGGAGATCACGGCCTCCTTGGCCACGAACCCGGTAATGAGCGGGCCGGTAAGCGACCACGAGCCGAAACCGGCAGGCTCGAACACCGGCGCCAGCGCGCCGGAGACCGCGCTGTAGACGGAGTCCTCGGGGGCGATATCCCCGAAGCTCTCACCCGAGTGTGCCGGGGTGGATTGCAGCGCCCACACCACCACAACAGTGGCGACGATGATCTTGCCGGCGGTTTCGAGGAATCCGCGCAGACGCTGCCACATCACCATCAAGGTGATCCGCGGCACCGGCCACTGGTAACTGGGCAGATCGATGACCAGCGGGTCTGAACCCATCGTGCGCCACAGCAACTTATGCATGGCCAGCCCAGCAAGAACAACCAGCACGATGGAAATGACGTACATGGCGAACACGACTGTGCCCGCCTGGCCTGGGAAGAACGTGGCCGCCAGCATCACGTAAACGGTCAGGCGCGCCGAGCAGGACGTGAAGGGCACGAGCAGCGCGGTCATGCGGCGCTGGCGCTCCTCTGCCAGCACGCGGGTAGCGGAGATAGCCGGCACGTTGCAGCCGAAACCCACGATGAGCGGGATAAACGCCTTGCCCGGCAGGCCAATCGCGCGCATCAAACGGTCAGCAACCACAGCGGCGCGGGCCATGTAGCCGGAGTCTTCCAGCACCGCAAGACACAAAAACATCAAGCCCATCAGGGGCACGAAGGTGAGCACCATGCCCACCCCGGCGATGAGTCCGTCGACGACCAGTCCCTGCAACCAACTGACGTCGGGCAAAAGTGCGCGGGCAGCATCCGAGACGGGCCCGGCAAAGAGGGCGTCCAATCCGTCTTGCAGGGGCGCGGCGACGGTGGTAGTGATCTGAAAAACACACCACATGGCGAAGAGGAAAACCAGGAGGCCTGCGAGGGGATGAAGCACCACGCGGTCAACCGTCTCGGTGAGCGTGGGGCGCGGCTCGTTTCGCACCGTGGCGGCGGCGACGGCGTCGTCGACCCAGGCAAAGCGGGCGTCGGCAAGCTCAAGCTCGTCCCCGCCGGCGGACGGGCGGAGCGTGGACACCGGCAACGCGAGCTGCTTTGCGACAGCCTCCTGCAGCCCCTCCAGCTCACGTTTGCGCGGATCAACCGGCACCACCGGCAGGCCCAGCTCGTGGGAGAGCACCGCCGCGTCGACCTCCAGGCCCTGCGCGGCGGCAACATCCGACTTCGTCAGCACCACGATAACGCGGTACGGGAGCTCCGCAACCTGCGCCGCAAGGTAGAGCCCGCGGGCAATGTTGGCTGTGTCCACCGCCACCAGCACCAGATCGGGGCGCTCCTCGACGGGGCGCTCCAGCAACAACTCGCGCGTCAACCCCTCGTCCGGGCTCACCGGGTCAAGGGAGTAGGCGCCCGGAAAGTCAATGACCGCGTAATCTAACCCGGCGCGCCACAGACCACGCGCCACTTCCACGGAGGTACCGGGCCAGTTGCCCATCTTCACCCGGGCGCCCGTCAGGGCGTTGAACAGGGTGGATTTCCCCGCGTTCGGCGCCCCGATTAAAGCGAGGATCGGGGCACTTGGCGGGGCCGCAACGACGCCCGCATCCTCGCAGCGGCATGACGGGGCGGCCGCGAAATCGCTCACACTCATGAGGGTTAAGCGGCGATGGAGATGGAGCGCAGGGCGGAGCTACCCAGTGCGTAGCGGGTGTTGCCCACCCGGACAACGCGCCCACCGCCCGACGTTTTTTGCACGACCGTCACGCTAGTACCGGGGCGCAGACCCAACTCCCGTAACCGGCGCGACGCCGCAACGGACGCGCTGTGCGCACCGATGACGGCTTGCGTGCCGACGGGGACGTCAAAAAGCGAAGGCGCTGTTTTTTTCGCGGCGCGGAAGGCGCTGATCAAACTCATAGATGAAGAATAAGCCTAAGTGTCTGAGGTAAGCAATACCTAACTTGGATTTTCTTTACACTTCTGTTGTGAAATTGGCGACACGTAGGATGAACCGCATGACCTACAGCACCCAGCAACCCTTCGACCCCACCCAATGGGACGAAGTCGCAGGCTTCGACTTCACCGACATCACCTACCACCGCCACAACGGCGGCGGCCGCACCAACGGCATCGCCCGCATCGCCTTCAACAGGCCCGAAGTGCGCAACGCTTTCCGCCCCCACACGGTCGACGAGCTCTACCGCGCGCTTGACGACGCCCGCCGCGACCCCACAATCGGAACAGTGCTGCTCACCGGCAACGGACCAAGCCCCAAAGACGG
This sequence comes from Corynebacterium sp. BD556, assembly GCF_038452275.1. Taxonomy (NCBI): domain Bacteria; kingdom Bacillati; phylum Actinomycetota; class Actinomycetes; order Mycobacteriales; family Corynebacteriaceae; genus Corynebacterium; species Corynebacterium mayonis. The sequence continues at coordinate 2,175,382 of NZ_CP141643.1, read as the reverse complement.
CGGCTGGGCTTTTTGCTCCGGCGGCGACCAGCGCATCCGCGGCCGCTCCGGCTACCAGTACGCCACCGACGCCGGCGACGTCGACGAAGCCCGCGTCAAAGCCGAAGGGGGACGCCTCCACATCCTCGAAGTGCAACGCCTCATCCGCACCATGCCGAAGGTGGTCATCGCAGTGGTCAACGGCTGGGCCGCCGGCGGCGGGCACTCCCTCCACGTGGTGTGCGACCTCACCATCGCCTCACGCCAGGAAGCCCGCTTCAAACAGACCGACGCTGATGTTGGCTCCTTCGACGCCGGCTACGGCTCCGCCTATCTGGCGAAAATGGTCGGGCAGAAATTCGCCCGCGAAATCTTCTTCCTCGGCCGCACCTACACCGCCGAGGAGATGCAGCGCATGGGGGCGGTCAACATCGTCGCCGACCACGGCTCTGTGGAGGAAGAAGCCATCGCCGCTGCCCGCGAAATCAACACCAAATCCCCCACCGCCCAAAGGATGCTCAAATTCGCCTTCAACCTCACCGATGACGGGCTAATGGGCCAACAGGTCTTCGCCGGTGAGGCCACCCGCTTGGCCTACATGACCGACGAAGCCGTCGAAGGCCGCGACTCATTTCTCCAAAAACGCGAACCCAACTGGGAGCCTTTCCCCTACTACTACTGAAAAGCCGAAACTTCGTGGTCGGGGGTCGTGGGCTCACCGGGGCCCTTTAGAGCCACATTTCGCTGCGCCAACCCACCCCACTTCGCCACCAGCTCTCACCTTGCCGCGCAGGTGGCGAAGTTGCGCGGACCTCTACCGGCGGGTGATTGCGCACCGACTACGCTGAGGGCTTGTGTCCAAATTGTTGGAGATTTTGCCTGTTGACCCTGCTGATCCTTTGGCCATTATGCCTGCTCTTGAACAGGCGTTGACGGGGCGGCGTGCGCTGCTTCCGGTGCCCACCAATGATCCGACGAGGTTGAGCCTGCTTCGCAATACCCAGCTGGTGGGCGAGCCGATTGATGAAGATATTGCTTTGGTGGTGGCTACCTCAGGGTCGACGGGAGTGCCGAAGGGAGCTTTGCTAAGTGCGAGGAATCTGATTTCGAGTGCGGATGCGACTCACCAGGTTTTAGGTGGCGAGGGGCAGTGGCTTTTGTCCATGCCGGCGGCGTTTATCGCGGGGATTCAGGTGCTGGTGCGCAGCATGGTTGCGGGTGTGGAGCCGGAGTTCGTTGACTTGAGTCGCGGATTTAGTGTGGCGCAGTTTGCTGCCAAGTCCTACACGTTGGCGGCAACGGGCGATCGCACCTATACAGCGTTGACTCCTTTGCAGTTAAGCAAGGCGATGTCGACGTTGGACGGTATCGAGGCCCTGCGGACTTTTAGTGCGGTGCTGGTGGGGGGAGCGGCGACGAATCCGCAGCTTTTAAAGTCGGCGTCCAAACTGCGTATCAACGTGGTGACTACGTATGGGTCGTCGGAAACTTCCGGTGGGTGTGTCTACGCTGGCAGGCCGATTGCGGGGGCGTCGGTTCGGGTGAAAAATGGCCGGATTTACTTGGGTGGTCCAATGGTTGCCCGTGGTTACCGCAATGCACCGAGCGGGGAGGCTTTTCCTGAACCTGGCTGGTTTGCCACCTCAGACGCGGGCTCGCTTGCCGACGCCACGCTGACCGTCCATGGCCGTATCGACAACGTGATCGTCTCGGGCGGGATGAAGCTGCACCCGGAGGTTTTGGAAAACATCCTGCTGGGCATAGAGGGTGTGACAGCCGCGAGCGTGGTTGGTGTGGATGATGAGCGTTTTGGGCAGCGTATCTGCGCGGCATATACGGGCTCGGCAAGCAGGGCTGACATTTTGTCCGTGCTGGATGATCTGCCGCGGTGGCAAGTTCCGAAGGAGATTATGCCTGTGGCGGCGTTGCCGCTTCTGGGGCCGGGGAAGGTCGACCGCGCCGCTGTGCGCGAATTATTTCGCTAACCACCCACACCCCGGCCGGCCCGTTGGGCCCAGCGCCGACGATGCCCGCGCCACCTTCAGGCACGCAACAGTCGCTCGTCGTCATCGGTGTACGTCAACGCGATCTGTTCGTCGTTGCCGCCGCGCAGATTGCCGCGAACCAGCGCCACCGACTGAGACCCCGGGACCAAAGAGAACTCTCGCGGGTGCGGAAACACTTGGCGCACAGGGTGGCCCGAGCGCAGGGCGCACATGTTTAACCACACGTCATCAGCGTGGGGGGCGTGATCCAAAAACTTTGTGCCCTGGGCGGCCACGTAGTCAACCATTGACGGCGGGTAGGCGACCCCCGACACCCCCGTGGCGAAGTGGCGGTGCGAAGGTTCGTTGTCCAGTACTGGACGCCACTGACGGTAAGGGGCCATGTGGCCGTCGTTTAGCGTGATCTCGTGCGCCCGGTAAGCCACCACGCACCCCGGATCCGCGTCGGAGGAGTTAAGCAGCTTTTCCAAAAACCAACGCGGATAAATCATGTCATCGTCGATGGTGACCACGCGCGTGCCCGTGCCCGCGTAGCGCTGGAACGTGCCGTAGTACTTCGTGTGCGGGCCGTATTTTCCGTCGGAGCGGTGCACCTGCAAACCCCGTTCAATCAACGTATGCAGACCGCGCGGCCAGGGCCCGTCGTAATCCTCGGGATCGAGCCACAGGTGGACTGGGGCCCGGCGGGTGCCCACCAGCAGCGAGGAAATGGACACCACTGCGGATTTGAGCCTTTTGCCGTGGGTGGTCAATGACACCACCGTGCCGCCGCGCAACGGGAAGTCGTGCGCCGAGCGCCGCGCCGCAATGCGAAGCCGGGGAGCACGGACGAAAGCACCCACCGAATTCAGCGCCTGACGCGCAGCATAGTCGAACCACATGCCCGCTTACTTTAGCGATGAAACTCGCCCACAAGCGACTTAGCGGGCATGATGGAGCCATGACCCAGGAATACACAGCCACCCCCAAAGATTGGTTCGAGGCCGCCCGCCCGCACACCTGGCCGAACGCCTTCGCACCGGTCATCGTGGGGACTGGGGCAGCCGCCGCGCTGGGTGGCGCCCATCTGGGCCGGGCATTTCTCGCCTTGATCGTGGCGTGGGCGCTCATCGTCGGTGTGAACTACGCCAACGACTACTCCGACGGCATCCGGGGAACCGATGATGACCGCACGGGGCCGACTCGTTTGACCGGTTCGAAGCTGGCGCGCCCGGAACAGGTCAAGCTCGCCGCCTTTGTCTCCTTCGCGGTGGCAGGTGTGTTCGGTTTGATCCTGTCGGTGGAGGCGGGCGCGGTGTGGCTCGTGCTCGTCGGGGCACTGTGCATCGCGGCGGCATGGTTCTACACCGGAGGCACGAAGCCTTACGGCTACTCCGGCTTGGGTGAGGTGGCGGTGTTCATTTTTTTTGGCTTGGTTGCGGTGTTGGGCACTGAGTACACCCAGGCGGGTTTCGTCACGGTCACGGGCCTGTTGTGTGCCGTCGCGGTGGGTGCGATATCGGCTTCGGTGAACCTGGTCAACAACATCCGCGATATCTCCACCGACCAGGCCAGCGGCAAGCACACGCTCGCAGTCAGACTTGGCGACGAACGCTCCCGCCGTGTCTTTACCATCTTGACCATGGCGCCGTTCGCTGTGTCCCTGCTGCTGTCTTTTAGTTACCTGCCCACCCTATTTGCCCTGGCTCCGCTGCCGCTGGCGTTGGCCTCAATCATGAAGGTTCGTCGTGGTGCCCAAGGCGCGGAGCTGATCCCGGTGCTGGGCGCCAACGGCAAGGCGATGCTGGCCTGGTCGTTGATCACCGCGGTCGGTTTGGGGTGGGGTTGGTGGGACCTGAACACGCCGGTGCCTTACACCGCTGTTTAGCGCTCGGAAAGCTCCCGGCTGATCCACTCTTTGCGGGCATCTCTTTGCTTCTTCCAGTGCGCGATCGCCGCATTTGCTTCCAAGCGCCGCCGGGTAAACAGGATCATTGACAGCGGAAAAGCCACGATGAGGGCGAGCAGCGCAGACATGATCAGGGGCACAGGGGCGCCGATGAGAAATGCAAGCACCTGAATGACCACCGTCAACGCAATGAACAAAACTAGACGGTATAGCCCGTAGATTGCCGCGGCTTTGTTCGCCCGCGAACGCGCCTCCGGGTCGACTTCGGGGGCGGACGTGTGGGAAGAATACTGCTCAGTCACATCTGCTCACCCTACTTAATGGCACCGCGCAGTATGTTGGAGGGCATGGGAAGAATTCTTCTGCTGGCTCTGTTCATCCTCGCCGCCTACCTGATGTGGCGCGCCTTCGGCCCGGGCAGCAAAGCTCGCCACGCTACCCCCAAGCAGTCGGACAAACCAGCCATCAAGGGCCCGGATGATGACGAGGAGTTTCTGTGGAACATCGAGAAGCAGCGCTTCAAAGAGCGCCGCGCCCGGGAAGAAGCGCAACGCCGAGCAGAGGAAGAAAAACGCCGGCGGCAAGAAAGAGGCCGGAAAGAAGACAACTAGGGTTCGAAGGTCGGCCGCAGACCTAAAGCCTGCGCCACGGCCACAACCTTTTCCCAGCGCACACCCGCCCCGCCATGTTCGATGGTATGCAGTGTCGAGCGCGACACCCCGGCGGCCGAGGCTACCTCCTGTTGGAGGCGCCCGGCATCGCGGCGTGTTTGGGCGATTTTTTCACCCAGCGCGATCAACGCTGGGTCCTCGCTGGCCGGCTTGCCGGTTTTGCGGCGCGGCTTCGATGCCCGCTCAGCGGGGCTCACTTCAGTTTTTCCTCGCGCTCTAGGACGGCTGGCAATTTCTCCGCCCAATCAAGTGAGTGGCGCACCCCTTCGGCGAGGGTGAACTCCGGCTCCCAGCCGAGCACGCGGCGCGCTTTGTCGATGCGCGCCGCGCAACCGACGACGTCACCGTCGCGCCGCGGAGCGTTTTGAACCTTAAGCTGGGTGCCGGTGACCTCGCTGAGGGCCTGCGCCAACTCGAACACAGTGGTGCCGTTGCCCGTGCCCAGGTTGATCACCTCGTAGTCGGCGAGATCCGCCTGCAAAGCGGCCACGTGCGCGCGGGCTAAATCCCACACGTGGATGTAGTCACGCAAGCCGGAGCCGTCGCGGGTAGGCCAATCCACGCCGGTGACGGGGAAGGCTTCGTCGTTGTCGTGCGCGATGATCATTTTGCCCAGCGCGTGGGTGGGGGCCGGGTTTTGCAGCCCTGTGCGCAGCTGCGGATCGGCGCCGATCGGGTTGAAGTAACGCAGGGCGATGGCGCGGATACGGCCGGTCGCGGCTGCGTCGGAAAGCACCCGTTCAAGCATCCATTTCGACGCCGAATACGGGCTGCTCGGATTGACCACACTGTCCTCGCCCACCGTGAAGTCCTCGTCCGGCTCGTACATCGAGGCCGTGGAGCTGAGCAAAAACTTCTTCACCCCACGCCCGGAAAGCACGTCGACAAGTGTGATCGTCTTGCCTACGTTCGTGTCGTAGTACATCAGGGGCTGGGCAACAGACTCCGGCACCACAATTTTCGCCGCGCAATGAATCACAGCCTCGATGTCGGGGTGCTCGTCCGCAATGCGGTTCAGGAGGGCAACATCACCGACGTCGCCTTCGTAATGGTCGAAGCGCTCTGCGAACGCGCGCAGGCCCGTGGAGTAATCATCAAGGATCACCGGCGTCAGGCCGGCGTCGGAGCAGTAAGAGGCGACGGTCGAGCCGATGAAACCCGCGCCGCCGGTAATGAGCACCTTCATGCAAGTAACTCCTTAGTTCAGGCCGGCGTAGGAGTGGAGGCCAGCGATGACGTTGTTAACATACGTCATATTAAAGATTGTGACTGCTAAAGCAAACACATTGATCCAGGCTGCCTTCGAGTTCTTCCACCCGGCGGTCGCACGCGCATGGAGGTACGCCGCGTACAGGATCCAGGTGATCAAAGAAACAGTCTCCTTGGCGTCCCAGCCCCAGGGCCGACCCCAAGCGGCCTCCGCCCAGATCGCACCCAACAAGATGCCGATGCCGAACAACGGCAGCGTGACAATTGCAGTTTTGTAGGCCAGTTGGTCCAGCGTCTTAGCGGTCGGCAGCGGTTTGGCCAACATTCCGAAAAAGCCACGCTCTTGGCCGCGGGGCTGCCACATACGCAGCAGATAAAGCAGGCAGAAAATACCGGAGATAATGCCTATCGACGCCCCCACTGAGGCAGCGGACACGTGAACCGGCAGCCAGTAGGACTGCAACGCCGGCATGACGGGTGCGGCCTGCAGGTAGAAAACGGTGGAGTTCAGGTACATCGCCACGATCATCGGGGCAAGCAACCACGGGTATATCGAGTACCAGCGCTTGTTCTGAATAACAACAGCGACAACCAGCATGATCACCATTGTCATCATCAGGACGTACTCGTAGAGGTTGCCCAGAGGGAAACGTTTCGCGCCGAAGCCGCGAGTGACCACAGCCGCGATGTGAAGCAGCACACCAAGCCAAACCAGGGCTTGTGTCATACCCGCCCATTTGCGCGCGATGCGCACATTGTGGTCGTACTCCTCCTGGTCGAAAACCGCGGGTGGATCCTCGCCCACCACCTCACTGCCGCCGCCGGCCCCGACGGCAACTTTTTGGGAAGCAATGGCCTTGGTTGCCGCCTCTTTGTGGCGGCGCATGTCGATCACGCTAAACATGCGACCGTAGTACATGCAAGACATCAACAGGCCGACGATGTAGATAACGAACGCGGTGCGGAACAAAAGATCCGACAGATCCGCCATGGAGGTGTTCACAAGCATAATCGTTAACCTACCCCAACTTTCGTTGGATAACCAAGGCCTTTAGCCAAGTTCTTCATCTGCGTTGTCGGACTTCACAATGTCCTCCTCATCCACCCACCCGAGAATCCGGCCGGCGATTTCTTCGAACTCAGGGCCCCAGCCGGCCCGGTCCGTGCGCGCCAAGCCAGCCAGCTCCACGCGCGTGCCGCCTTCCGCTGGGTGCAAGCGCACCCAGATGCGGCGGCGCTTGATGGTCAAAGAACCGATCAGCGCGAGAAGCATCAGGGTGGTCATAGAGAGGTTCCACAACTGCGTCGGGTCGCGGGAAATCTGATAGTTGGCGTACTCGGCCGCGCCGTCGAAGCGCACGGTGACTCCGTTATCCAGCTTCACCTCCTGGCCGGGGGTGAGGTTGAGGCGGTCAATCTTTTGCAGCCGCCCGTCGGCGATGAGCGACTGGTCGAGGGTGAAGATGTTTTGGGGACGCCCGGTGTCTAGCCCGGCGTCGCCCTGGTAGACATCGACGGCCATGGCGGGGTCACTCATGGTGGGGAAACTTGACTGCAAAGTGTCCTGGTTTGGCCCACCCCAGCGTGCTGTCGGGGCGAACAATCCCTCGATGGCTAGTTGGTTCTGGCGCCGCTCGTATAAGTCGGGATACATTCCCGACGGCGGGTCGAAGCGCATCACACCCGCCGACAGGAAGTTTTGCACATCAGTGGGCCGAAACTGCAAAAGCTGGGTGCGCGACTCCCCGTTGGGCCAGGTCACGGTGATCTGCGGAGCGAAACCGTGGCCCTGCAGGTAAATGCGGTCCCCGTGAATCCGCAACGGATGATTGACTCGCAAGGTGGCGTCTTTCCAGGCGGCACGATCCTGCGACAAATCTCCGGTATAGGAGATGTCGGAGCGAAAATCGTTGGCCTGGCCATTGTTGAGGTAGTCGGCGGTGAAGTTGTGCGCCTCGAAGCAGAAAGGCGTCAGGCCGGTGCCGTCGAAAAGCGGCCCGGCGCGAAAAACATCAAAATTGGCCGGGGAGGTGTTGCAAAACTCGCGGGATTGCTCGACGGGCACGGCGTACTCGGATTCAGAGTTAGTCACAACGATGACTTGGCCTTCGTAGTAAACCAGGCGCCCGAGCATGAAAGTGACGATGATGCCGACCAGGCCGATATGAAACAGCAGGTTCATCAGTTCGCGTGTGTAGCCGCGCTCGGCAGCAAAAGAGCGCACTCCGGCGCGGTCCTCACTGGGAGCGTAAGCGGCAATGTGCCAGCGTTTCAGCTCAGCACGCACCCGCTTTTCGACGTCGCCTTCTACCTCTTGCACCACAGCCTCCGCGTGCAGCGGCATCCGCTGAAGATACTTCGGGGCGCGGGTGGGCGCAGACCGGTAGGCGCGCCAATGATCAATCGAACGGGGAATGATACAGCCGACGAGGGAGATCATCAACAGCACGACGATAGCTACAAACCAGGTGGAGCTAAAGACGTCGAAAAGCTGCAACCTGTCGTAGATCGGCCCCAGAGTCGGATTGGCCTTCACGTAGTCCCCGACCAGGGTGGGGCTGACGGAGCGCTGCGGCAACAGCGCGCCCGGAATGGAGGCGAGCGCCAGAAGAAACAGCAGCACCAAAGCGGTGCGCATACTGGTCAACCAATGCCATATCCGTTTCAGCCACGTCGTCGCGGTGTGCACATCTGCTCCCTTCGGGGTTGGTGGTTCCAGCAAGCTAAATGATCGTCGCACCGAAACCGACGGTGAGCTGGCGGGTCCAGCCAATGAAGTAGTTCCAGACACCGGTGACAAGCAACAGACCCACAATAATCATCAGCACACCGCCGATAATTTGAATGAGGCGCGAGTGGCGCCGCAAAAACTCAATGCCCGACACAGCCTTCGCAGAACCGAAGGCAAGCAGGAGAAAGGGCAGGCCGAGCCCCAAACAGTAAGCAATCACCATGGCGACGCCGCGAGCGGCCGTAAAACCAGCAGAGCCGACGGAGACGGAGATGATCGCCGCCAAGGTCGGGCCGAGACACGGCGTCCAACCCAGCGCGAACACCCCGCCAAGCAGCGGCGCACCCAACCAAGTCGCCCACCGCTTAGGTTGCATGCGGGTGTCTTTTTGCAGGGCCGGAACCATCCCCATAAACACGATGCCCATCACGATGGTCACCACCCCACCGGCGCGCATGAGGGTGTCGGCATTTACAGCAATCAAGCTGATTGCCCCGAAAACCGAGACGGTAGCCAGCAGGAACACGGCGGTAAAACCCAAGATGAACAGGGTTGCCACACCGACAACCGCCCACTGCCGTTTTCGGCCCACGCGCACGCCACGCTCGTCGAGCTCCATGTGGCCGCCGACAATGCCAGTCAAATAGGACATGTAGCCAGGCACCAGCGGCACCACGCAGGGCGAAGCGAAGGAGACGAGGCCCGCCAAGGCAGCAGCGAGCATGCCGAGCAGGAGCGGGCCGCTGATGACAAGCTCCGAGAAAACCTCCCCCATTTAGGCGGTCGCCTCCTCGTTGAGTTTGTCAGTTACCGCCAAAATATCCTGCGCGGTGATCTCCCGGAGAAACACCGCCGCCGGGCGGTGCTGCGTGTCCAAGATGATCGTGGTGGGAATCACCGAGCTGGGTACCCCACCGAGGTGTCCGGCTGATTTAAACGGCGGATCATAAATCGACGGGTAGGTTACCCCGTTGTCCGCCACAAAATCGCGGGCGATCTGCGGATTGTAGTCGCGCACATTAATACCCAGGACCGTGCCGCTGCCCTGCTCCTGCAGTGCCTTGTGGACCTCCTCAAGGTCGTCGACCTCGGCGCGGCAAGGGGCACACCACTGACCCCAAGCGTTGAGAACAACAACCTCACCTGTGAAATCGGACAGGGCAATGTCCGCTCCCGGCTCCATGAGCGATTCGCCGCTGATTCCCTCGATGGGTTTGCGCTGCTTTTCGTCATAGAAGATCTCCACTTGCCCTCCTGGCGAGTGGAAGGCGAACGTCTCCGGGTCGTCACCGCCCGAGCAGGCGCTGAGCGTTGCGGCAAAGATCAGCGCGAGTGCCGCGGAGGCTAATATTCTGCGCATCTAGATGTCCTTCGCTGGTCGGTTATATGACCAGTCAACAACAATGTCGCCCTGCATGACAAGTGAGGTCACACTAGCCAGGTCACATTCCCGGCTGACGTGAGCAAGTGATTTGCCCTGCACGAAGCGCTGAACGGTGACGATCGGAAGCTGGTGGCTAACCAAAACGGCTTCGCGGCCGTCCGCGAGCGCGCGGGCACGGTGCACAGAACGAAGCATGCGCTGGAGAATGTCCTCATAGGACTCGCCCCAACTAGGTTCACAAGGGTTAGTCATGTGCCGCCAACGCACAGGGTTAAGCAGCTGGGACCGCCAGCCCTTCGTGCGCAGCCCCTCAAATTTGTTGTCCGCCTCAAGGATCTCAGGCCAAGTCTCCACCACAGCGCCGGTGACTTCAGCGATCGGCCGAGCCGTCTCCTGCGCACGCTCCAGAGGGCTGGCGACAAGCAGCGCAACATCTCGTCTTTCAAAGAAGCGGGAGGTAGCCGCCGCCATGGACTCTCCCCGCGACGAAAGGTGATAACCCGGCATACGGCCGTAGAGGATCCGTTTCGGATTGAAAACCTCCCCGTGGCGCACCAGGTGAACGATGGTGCGGGTCACTCGTTCGCCTCCGCAGCAGCGCGGGCGGCGGGCTCAAGCGCCGCCTCGATACGGGCGAAGTCATCATCGCTTAGCGCAGTGGAGACAAACCACGTCTCGAAAGCGCTCGGCGGTGCGAACACACCGTTGTCCAACAGGGCGTGGAAAAACGGCGCATAGCGGAAAGTCTCCGCCGCCTTCATCTCGTCAAAGTTGTGTCCCTCGCCCGCAGCGAAACGTATCGACATCATCGTCGATGCGCGCTGGATGTGGTGCGCCACCCCCTGAGAGCTCAGCGCCTCGCTAACAAGCCCAGCCAAACGCTCGGCGTTGGCGTGGAGCTGCGGGTAAATCTCCTCAGTGGCCAGACTCAACGAGGCTTTGCCAGCCGCCATCGCCACCGGGTTGCCCGACAGGGTGCCCGCCTGATAGACAGGCCCGTTCGGCGCCAGCCTTTCCATAATTTCGCGCTTGCCGCCGAAAGCGGCCGCCGGTAAACCACCGGAGACGACCTTGCCGAAGGTGGTTAAGTCAGCGGCGACGTGATCCACACCGAACCACCCCGAATACGACGTGCGGAAACCGGTCATGACCTCGTCGAGGATGAGCAGCGCACCATGGGCGTGCGCGATGTCTCGAAGCTTGAGATTGAAACCCTCGCGCGGAGCGACAGTACCCATGTTGCCTGCCGCCGCCTCCGCAATGACGCAGGCGATCTCGCCTTCGTTTTCGGCAAAAGCCTTCTCGACGGCCTCCACATCGTTATATGGCACCACTATTGTCTCCGCCGCCTGCGCGCCAGTGACACCTGGGGAATCAGGAAGGGAGAACGTGGCCAGACCTGAACCGGCCGCCGCAAGCAAAGCATCCACGTGCCCGTGGTAACAGCCGTCGAACTTGATGATCTTCGAGCGCCCCGTAAACCCCCGCGCCAAACGCACCGCGCTCATCGTCGCCTCCGTACCGGAGTTGACCATGCGCACCTGCTCAACCGAGGTGCGGTCCACGATCATTTCCGCCAGCTCCACTTCCGCCTCAGTCGGCGCACCAAAGGACAAACCCTTCGCCAGAGCCTTCTCGACAGCCTCCTGAATCACCGGGTGAGCATTGCCATGCAGCATCGGCCCCCACGAATTCATCAGGTCAACGTAGGAGTTACCGTCGACGTCGTAAAGCGTGCTGCCCTTGGCCCGTTCAATGAAACGGGTCTGGCCACCTACCGAGCCGAACGCCCGAACCGGCGAATTCACTCCACCCGGCGTGACCCGCTGGGCACGGGCAAAAAGCGCGGCGGAGCGGGCAGTGGTAGATGAGGTGGGTTTGTGCTCAGTCATATTTAGCCATCTTAGGCCATACGAAAGTTTTACTTCACCGCCCGCTGGGTTTTGCGTTGACGGCGCATCGCGCCCACAAAAATCACCACCAGAAGCACAATCGCCACCCAGTTAGCCACCTTCGCGTACTGCTCCAACACGTAGACAACCGGCTCACCGATCGAGTGACCCAACGCGAAATACCCCAACGACCACACCGTCTTAGCCACGAAGTTCAGCACCATAAACTTCCACAGCTTCATCCCTGTCGTGCCAGCCAGCACGAACACCACCAGCGCAATCGGCAGGGGAATCGGCACGTAGGCCAGGAAAATGCCCAACCAGCCGAGCTTGACCGCCCACGTCTCCACCCGGGCGATATTGCGGGCCGCACGCTTCGACTGACCTGCCTGCACCTCCAGGATCCCACGTCCCCACAGCTTGCCAGCCCACCAATAAATCCAGTCAAATTTGATGGCGACTAACGAACCAATCAACAAATAGGCCAGCCACATCTCCGCCTGACCCACCGCCGCCAACGCACCCGTCGACGCCGCACCCAACCGCGAACCCGTCAACGCCAACATCACCGGCGGATCCAATCCCAGCAGCCACGCACGCAGCGGGATCATCGCTAACCCAAACAGGCCAGCAAAAGCGAACCAGCCGAGGCACCAATAATCCTGCTTCGTCGGTTTCGTGGTCCACGGCAAACCATCTTCCTCCCACCACTCCTTCTCAGGATGGGGTGGCTCTGGAGTGTTAGCTGGGTTGTTAGCTGGGTTGTTAGCTGGGTTGGGAATGGTGCTCGACATGGGATAGGAACCTACCACCTCCGGCGGTTGCCTTTGCGGTGGCGGAAAGATTTCCAAAAACGGAACGGGCCGCTGCACCCCATTTCAAGCAACGGATTTCAGCGGCCCGCACAAAATGCCTACACCGCCTGAGCCACCGTCCGGGCATGGGCGATGACCGCTGGCACTCCGACGCCGCTGACCCAAGCACCTGTAACAAAGACACCCGCAACACCAGCGAGTTCCTTATTGACAGCCTTGATGGTGTCAAGGTGATGTTCGTCGAAGCGCGGCAGACCCCCGAACCAGCGTTGGACGTAGATTTCTTCAACCCCAGCGACATGTCCATCGAATCCGGTGATGGTTTTCAGATCGTCGAGTGCCCAGTCGACGAGGTCGTCCTCGGAGGCGCGGATGGCGATTGTGTCACCGAAGCGCCCGAAGCTGGCGCGCACGAGCGCTCCGCCGCGTTCGGCAAGGTGGGGCCATTTCCGGGAGGCGAAGGTAAACGCCTTGGCGCGCACACCGGTTGCTTCGGTGGACACGAGGACTCCAGAGTTCATCGGCAGGCCCTCCTCGCTGCCAAAACGCAGCCCAACGACCACGGAGTCGGCGAGTTTAACGGCCGTGAGCGCTGTGGCGGCAGCCGGGGCGATTGTCTTGAGCAGCAGCGCCGCAGTGGGGGCGGGCACGGCGAGGATAATCGTGTCGTAGGTGGTTTGTTCTCCGCCGTTTAGCGTGTAGCCCTGGGCGGAGTCTCCGGTGATTCCGGAGATGAAGGCATCGACGTAGATGGTGGCGCCGGATTTTTCGGCAAGGGTTTCGTAGAGCTGTTGGTAGCCTGCGGCGAAAGTGTTAAATACGGCGCCTTGCCCGGTGGGCAGTTCCTTGCGGGCGTTTTCCAGGTTGGCCACGGCGGTGCTGAGGTGGACCGGGCCGTTGGCAGCGAGGCGGTCGAGTTCTTCGGCGAGTTGGGGGATGGTGGCGCGCAGGCCTAAGTCGTCGGCGGTGCAGGAGTAGACACCGCCGAGAAGCGCCGAAACGATGTTGTCAACGACCTCGTCGCCGTAGCGTTGCCGCACCAGCTTGCCGACGTTTACATCTGCACCGATTTCCCAATGGAATCCCGGCTGGTCGCTTTCGGCGTCGATACGTTTGGCTGTCTCCTCCGAGACGAGGTGCGCGACGCTTTCCGACGAGGATGGGATGCCCATGATACCGCCACGCGGCAGCGGCAGGGCCGTCCCGTCGACCCAGACCAGGGAACCTAACCCGGAGGGTTCACGCAGCGAGTCAGCAAGCCCGAGTTCGGTGAAGAACTCGACGGCGTCGCGGCGCCGCGCCATGAAAGCTTCGGCCCCCATGTCGGTGGGCCCGCCGTCGAAGGCGACGGTGTGGAGTTTGCCGCCGATGCGTTCCGTGGCCTCGTAGACATCGACTTGGTGGCCGGAGTCGCGCAGCTCGTAGGCGGCGGTCAGGCCGGCGAGGCCGGCACCGATGATGGCGATTTTCACTTAATTGCTCTCCTGGTGGATGATGCGGACGGCTTCGGTGATCGCTTCGGCGTCGGTGGTGGGCAGCACACCGTGGCCGAGGTTGAAGATATGGCCTGTGGCGTCGCCAGCTTCGATGGCCCGGCGCGCCTCAGCCTTAATGCGTGCGACTTCGCAGCGCACCACGTCGGGGCCTGCGAAAATCATCGCGGGGTCAAGGTTGCCCTGCACAACCCGCGGGGACGCGAAGCGTTTCGCAGCGGTATCGAGCGGCACCCTCCAGTCCACACCCATAATTTCACTGCCGGCTTCGCTCATGGCGCCGAGCAATTCGCCGGTAGCCACCCCGAAATGGATGCGCGGGATTTCGCCGGCGACAGTGCCGAGGATTTCCACCGAGTAGGGCAAGACGTGTTCGCGGTAGTCAGCTTCGGTGAGAAAACCAGCCCAGGAATCGAAAAGTTGCATGGCGTCGATCCCGGCGTCGACCTGCGTGCGCAAAAAGGCAGTGATGGTGGGCACGAGCCGGCGCATGAGCCGGTGCCACAGTTGCGGCTCGCCGTGCATCATGGCTTTTGTCTTTTCGTGGTTTTTGCTGGGCCCTCCCTCAATCAGGTAACTGGCCAGGGTAAACGGCGCGCCGACAAAGCCGATCAGCGCCTGTTTCTCCGTCAACTCATCGGTGATGATCCTGATACCCTGCGCAACTTCGTCGACGGTGTGCTCAAGAATGGGCAGCTTGTCTACATCTTGTTGCGAACGGATCGCCTCCGCCATCACCGGGCCGCGCCCGGGCACTATTTCCACGTCGACGCCCGCCGCTTTAAGCGGGACGACGATGTCAGAAAAGAGGATCGCCGCGTCCATATCGTGGCGGCGCACAGGCTGCATCGTGATTTCCGCGAGCAGCTCCGGCATGAAGCAGGAGTCGAGCATGGGGATGCCTTCGCGGACCGAGCGGTACTCGGGCAGCGAACGCCCGGCTTGGCGCATGAACCACACCGGGGTGCGTTCGGGGACTCGCCCCATTGCTGCTTCGATGAAGGGGGCCTGGTTCAACACGCGTTTGGTCATACTCGCCTACACTACCGACGCCCCCGAAAAGAGTGAATCTAAGTGGGGAAACGGCGGGCGCGGGCGGAGCGCAGCTCGATAAACATGGAGCTGCCCAGCATGAGCAATGTCGCGCCGACGGGCGGCAGGACACCGACGACAGCGAGGATGATAGCCACGCAGTTATACGCCCAGGCGAAGAACATGTTGGTGTCGATGATGCCGCTGACCCGGCGCGCCAACTCAATGAGCTGAGGCACAGCGGTAACGTCATTGCGCAGCAGCACGACCTCCGCACACTGCTCCATTTTGCCCAGGCGCGCATTGACCGATTCTTCCGTGACATAAAGGATGCCCACGTCCGCGCTTCGCAGGGTGTCGACGATCGTGTGATCCCCCACCATCACGACGGTGGCTCCCTGGCTGCGAAGGGCGCGCAACGCGATGGGTTTGCTGGGTGAGGGAATACCGGCGAGCACATTGGACACACCGAGGAAGTCAGCGAAGCGGCGGGCGACAGGGTAGGTGTCACGGGTGAGCATGACCGTTTCCAGGCCCATGTCCTCTAGACGTTCCACAGCTTCAATGGCGTCGGGTTTGGCAGGGTCGTAGAGGGTGATCACGCCGCGGTCTTTACCTTTCCACCGCACCACGACGGGCGCACCGCCGGAGGTCGCCGCGATGGCCAGACGACCGTGCAGCCGCGACAGGTTGGTGGGGCGCCACAGCTTCGCGTCGAAAGATTCTGTGTGTTCTTCCCCTTCGGAACCGTTTTCGTAGGTGAGGGTGAGGCGGCCCTTAACGTCCCCGTCGGAGGTGATCTCGTTGTTGCTCAGCTCAATCCAGGCCGGCATCGAACTATCCTTGGCCCGTTTGTCGCGGGACTCACGCGCCGCTTTAACCAGGGCCTTAGACATGGGGTGTTGGGATTCCATGGACAGTGCCGCGGCGATGCGCAGCACCAAATCTGGGTCCTCGCCGTGTTCGGCGGTGACAGTTTCCACCATCATCTGCGGGGTGACGAGCGTGCCCACCCGGTTAAAGACGACCGTGTCGGCGTTTTCTAAGCCGCGGAAGGTTTCGCCGTCGCGAAGCAAAATGCCGTTGCGTGCCGCAGCCTCAATGCCGAGGCGAATCGCCACGGCGGGGGAAATCGCCAGGGCAACCGGCGCAACCACCGCGAGTATGGACATCGCGGTGGCGAAAGCAATGTTGTAGTTTCCGGTGATGAGAAACCACAGGCCGAAATCAGAAACGGCAATGAAGTAGGCGGCGGGAATGAGCATGCCTGCGGTGCGAGTCGACAGCATCGTTGCCATGTTTTCGCGCCGGGAGGCGTCCTCAACCCACGACTGCACAGCCGCCCAGCGGGTGGCGTGGCCGGTTCGCACCACACGCACCTTGATGCTGCCGCTTTTAATCACTGTGCCGGCGTAAACGCGGGTACCCACTTTGGCTTCGAGGGGTTCGCGGGCATCAATGAGCGGACGCTCAAGTTCACAAGACCCGCCCACGACATCGCCGTCAACCGGGATGATTTCGCCGGGGCCCAATTTGACGTCATAGCCACGATTGATCTCCGGGGCCCGCAACTTCTCCGTGGCGGGTTTTTCCCCGGGGCGACGCCGGATCACCGTGTACTCGTGGTCCGGGCCGGTGCGCAAAGTCTCCATGTCTTGCAGGAAGTAGGAGCGTACCCGGGTGGAGTTGTGGCGGCCCACCAGCAGCATCGCCGTGACACCGCACACGACGTCGAAAAATAACTCCATGCCGTCGGTGCGGTGGGCAGACAACCACCCGCCCGGCGAATGCCAGCCGATGTGCCCGGTGGAGGTAAATACCAAAGCGATCAGCGACCACAGGTACGAGGCGATAATGGCGATTGAACTGGCGCCGTCGAGGGCGGACATGCCGCGGCGCACGCCGCCAGCCATAGCCCGGTGGAAAGGAAACGCGCACCACAACGCGACGGGGGTAGCAAGGGCCAGGGTTACCCACTGCCAACCGTCGAATTGGAGTTGCGGCAGGTAACTCATCGCCAGCACGGGGGCGGTAATGAGGATGGCCACCCACATGCGCAGCGGGGTAACCATGTCGCGGGCGGTAAACAAAACGTCTATGTGGGCGCTGTTGTTTCGACGCGGCTCTCCGCGCAAAAAGCCGGAGGCGCGCTCGCGCACCAAGTTGGCTTCTTCGTCGCGGCGTTGGCGGCGCATCTTGCCGGTCATGCCGCGAGTGCCGCGGCGCGGCATGGGGTGCTCGGCGGCGCGGCGGCCGATGGCGCGGCGACGCAGCGTCGAATCTGTCATGCGGGCTTTGACACCGAAGCTTTCGATAACTTCGATAATTTTTTCTAAGTTGACGTCCTCCGAGGTGGTCACCCAGGCGGTGGCGGTCTGATAGACCAAACGCGCCCTGACCCCGTTGATGCGCCCCAGGGCATCTTCAATGTCTTTAAGTTGCGGCGCATCCGTCAGCCCGCTGAGTTCAAAGGCGTAAGCCGTGTGGGGCCGGAAGGAGGACCGGGTGTCTTCGTGCGGGGTGTCGGGGTCGAAGCCTGCGTCAAGGGCGGCTGTGCGAGCCGCATCTATGTAGTCGTCGAGATCGTTGTTCGGCACGGGCTAGGACACCCCCCTCCACAGCGAATGGCGCTCGTCGAAGTAGCCGTTGGCGACCGGCCGAAACACAAGCCACATGGCCACCGCAAGCAGGATCGCGATGAGGAAAGACGCCCAGCTAGTCACCTTCAGCGCGAAGCCTGCCAAGTTGAGGAAGATACTGGCGGCGGCACAGCCAGCCATGGCGCGTCGGGCAGCGCGAGAGCCTTGTTGAAGCTGAGCCGCGCACGCAACTAAGCCGAGCGCAAGGACGATATTGCCGAAGGCCACGAAGCGCATGTTGCGCATGAACGGGGCTCGAAAAGCCTCATCGGCCCCGAGAGGAAATCCAGCAGAGAGCGCCACCATAGCGGTAAGAAGCATCAGCACGGAGGCGACTAGCGCGAGGCGGAAACCGTTTCGCAGCGCAGCAGGCCACGTCCCGCTGACCTCCGGATCGTAGCGCCGGTTCGGGTCGTTGGGGTCCCCGACCATCGTAGGAAACATCCCGGCCATCGTTGATCCACCTATCTTTCGCTGGGTGCATGCACGAATTTTTGCACCTCGTCCCGCATAGAGTAAACGAAGGCGCAGGCTCCCGCGGCACCCGCGATAATTTGGGTGACGCCGTCGGCGGCAAGCAGAGCCACCGGCACCGCCGCGGACTCCGGAGTGAGCACAAACAAAAACAGAATACGCAGGGCAAAAAACCCGGAGAAGAACTGCAAAAGGCGCAGCGCTTTGTCAGCCCACCCGCTGCGGCGCGACACTGCACGTACCGCGAAAGAAAGCAATCCAATGATGAGGAGCTGGAAACCCAGCATCATCGCAACCGACGTATAGACAGACAGGTTGACCATCGTGTCGCTGACTTGCTCCCCGCTGCGACGCGCAGCCTCAAGCGCGCTTTCACGAAGGGCGCTCGGGTCAACAAGCAGTGCGGCGACACCGAAAATCTGGTGGATTAACTCCGCCCCAAGCATCACCGTCGAGCACGCCAGAAACAGACGCAAAACCTCCGGGCGCTTTTTCTCTGACCCTTCAGCTCCTGCGACGGGGGTGGAGTGACTGTGTTTGCCGGGTGTCAGTGGCGGGATGCTAGCCATGGAGCGCCTTTGCCGCGTCAATGGCGAAGTAGGTAAGGATCTGGTCGGCGCCGGCGCGTTTGATGGAGGTCAGCGACTCCATCATCGTGCGCTCAAGCTCCAACCAACCGTTGCGCGCCGCCGCGTGCAACATCGCGTACTCGCCGGAGACTTGGTAGGCGGCCACCGGAACCGGAGAGGACGTAGCAACCTCAGCGAGCACATCAAGGTAGGGCATGGCCGGTTTGACCATGACCATGTCGGCGCCTTCTTCAATGTCTAGTTGCACCTCCAACAAAGATTCGCGCGCATTGGCCGGGTCCTGCTGGTAGGTGCGGCGATCACCGGTGAGCGAAGAACCCACAGCGTCGCGGAAAGGACCGTAGAAAGCGGAGGCGTACTTCGCCGAATACGCCATGATCGCCACGTCGTACCAGCCCGCTTCGTCGAGGGCGGCGCGGATGACGGCGACCTGGCCGTCCATCATGCCGGACGGGCTGACAATGTGGGCACCTGCCTCAGCTTGGGCGAGAGCCATTTTCGCGTAAAGGTCCACAGTGGCGTCGTTGAGCACAACGTGATTGCCGTACTTGTCCACGCCCTCGACACCGCAGTGCCCATGGTCTGTGAACTCGTCTAGGCAGGTGTCGGCCATGATCACAAGGTCGTCTCCGAACTCGGCGCGCATCTCGCGCAGCGCGCGGTTGAGAATACCGTCCTCGCGCAAACCGGCGCTGCCCTCGGCGTCTTTGTCCTCCTCCAAGGGCACACCGAACAGGTCAACGCAGCGCACCCCGGCCTCAAGCGCTTCGTGCCCGATCGCCTTGAGCGTCTCAATGGTGTGCTGGTACTGACCAGGCATCGAGGCGATCTCACGTTTGTCATCGAGCCCGTCCGCCACGAACAGCGGCAAAATCAGGTCGGAGGGGTGAAGGCGCGTCTGCGACACAAGCTCACGCATCGCAAGGCTGCGGCGCAGACGCCGGGGACGGCGGGAAATATCGTAGAAAGACACGGCCCCATCCTAGGACTTAGCTCGATTTGCGTCGGGTTCGGCGCTTCTTGCGCGGTGGCGGCAGTTGGCCGGCGGCGCGCAGGGAGGCGACATGGGCCGCGAGGGCGTCGACAAGCGAAGGCACATCCGCAACCTCAGGCACCACGTCGACGCGCAGGCCCTGTTCGCGCGCCTCAGCAGCGGTCAAGGGGCCAATGCAGGCGATGATGGTGCGTGGGTGCGGCTTGCCGGCGATGCCCACCAGGTTTCTTACCGTTGAGGCGGAGGTAAAGCACACAGCATCGAAACCGCCAGTTTTGATCATGTCGCGCACTTCCGGCGGCGGCGGCGCGGCGCGCACAGTACGGTAGGCGACAACGTCGTCGACCTCCCAACCTTTTTCCACGAGGCCGTCAACCAACACGTCCGTGCCAAGGTCGGCGCGCGGCAGCAAAACCCGCGAGACAGGGTCGATGTCCTCTACGTACTCGGGGAAAACCTCGACCACACCGGCGGCGTTTTGCTTGGTGCGGCGCGGCAGCAACTCAGGGTCCATGCCGTGGGCGCGCAACGCCTCCGCGGTCTTTTCCCCAACCGCGGCCAAGTGAACGCCGGCGAACGCGCGGGCATCGAGACCCAACTGGGCGAACTTGTCCCACACTGCGGCTACCGCATTGACCGAGGTGAAAACGACCCACTGGTAGCGGCCCTCGACGATACCTTTGATGGCGCGGTCAAGCTGCGCCGGGTTGCGCGGCGGCTCCATAGAGATCGTGGGCACAGACTGCGGGATGGCGCCGTGGGCGGTCAAACGGGCGTTCATCACATTGGCCTGCGACTGCGCGCGGGGCACAAGCACACGCCAACCGTACAGCGGCCGGTTTTCCCACCAGGAGTACTTAGTGCGGTCGTCGACGGCAGTGCCGATGGTGACCACCAAATCGCCGCTGAGATCTGCGTCGATCTTGCCCACCGTCTCCAACGTCGCATCGAAGGTGCGCTGCAGCATGGTGGTGCCGTTAACGGTCACGGTCAGCGGTGTGGATCCGGCGAATCCGCGCGCCTTCAACTCGGTGGAGATGGTCTCCAACTGCCCCTCAAGTGCTTGGAATACCAACGGCTGCGGGGCGGCGGCGAGTTGGTCCCAATCCACGGAATCGTTCGCCAAATCTGTTTCTGTGTAGGTCGAACCCAGTGCGATACCGGCGAAGGAAGGCACCGTGGACGGCAACGACATGCCGGGCACCACCTGAAATTCGATGTCGGCGGCGGCGACGGCGGAGATCTCCTCCAGCACGGCGTCGCGGGTCAGCGGGTTGCCGCTGACCACGCGCAGCACGTGGCCTTCCCCGCCCTCGCCACGCTCACTGGCAGCCGCGGAGGCAGCCAGAGCTTCGCGTAGCTTGTCGACGACCCCCTCAGCACCCAATTCGACTTCCTCGATTGCCGCCGCGGTTGGATCTGCCGGGCGGGGCGGTCGCCGGCGCGCTCCGGCGGCTTTCGCCTCCGCGCACATCTTCTCGTAGTGCCGATCTGCAGCATCCACCTTTTCCTTCGGCACTGGAAGCTTTGAGCCCACGACCTTTCGAACCCCCTCAAGAACAGCAGGGTCGATGATCGCGATAGAGTTAGATTCCAAAACCTCACGTGCCCGGACGGTGAGCAGATCAGGGTTGCCTGGGCCTGCACCGACAAAGATAACTTTCCCCGGCTGGGGCGTGATCGAGGGCATAGTCATTAAGGAGTTCTTTTCTAAAGGCGTAGGTAGGCGATCTATGGGTTACTGTCTTCCACGGCGTGGAAGAACATGGACAGCCGGAAAGTTCGGCCCCACCACTGCGGTAAGGGCCGGTTGAAACCTGGCGGTCCACCGTATGCTAGATACACCTTAAAGTGAACTGGCCACGAAACAAAAACCTGCCCGAAATCCGTCAGTTCATATATCTAGCCGCGCCGCGCTCAAAGAGCTGCCGCGCAACCGCACGACCCACCTCGACTGGGTCGGTGCCGCTCGCTTCCTCGACAAGCTGGGCGGAGCCGTCGGTGGCAAATACTCCGCCGCGCAGGGTGATCACTCCCTCGTCGAGGGTGGCGTAGCTGGCCACCGGAGCGGTGCACCCCGCCTGCAAGGTGGCCAAGATCTGGCGCTCCGCAGCCGCGCAGATGGAAGCTTCATGGTCGACGAGGTGGTCGATGGTGGCGCGGGTGGTTTCATCATCGGCGCGGCACTCCACGGCCAGCGCGCCCTGCGCCGGGGCGGGCATGAACACCTCCGGGTCGAAAACCTCAGTGGCGTGGGCACTGTAACCGGCGCGTGAAAGGCCCGCATAAGCCAACACGACGGCGTCGAGTTCGCCATCGGTGACGTAGCTCATGCGGGTTTCGATGTTGCCGCGCAGAGGTCGGATGTCCAGGTCGGGGCGCAACGCCCGCAGTTGGGAGACGCGGCGCGGCGCGGAGGTGCCCACGCGCGCCCCCTTAGGCAACTGGGTTAGGGTGAGCCCATCGCGGGCAATGAGCGCCTCACGGTTGTTCTCCCGCTTCGGCACGATCAGGTGGGCGCGCTCATCCGGCGCGGTGGGCAAGTCTTTGAAGGAGTGGACGGCGACATCGACGGTGGCGTCGAAAAGCGCGTCGCGCAGCGCCGTGGTAAAAACACCCACTCCGATGCGCTCAACAGGCGCCATAGATTTGTCCCCCGCGGTCTTGACAATTTTCAGCTCCGCCTCGGCACCAGTGGCCATGATTGCGTCGCGCATGTGCCCGGCCTGGGTCATGGCCAGGTTCGATCCGCGGGTACCAATCTTGAGCATGTCACTTCTCCTTCGTGGTGATCTCGTTTAGCCGCGGCAATTGGGTGACGTCAACAGCCACGGAGGAGCGACCAAGACCGAACAATTCCTCCAACGCCGTTTCAACGCTAACGGTGCCGGAGCTTGCCGCCAGTTCCTTAATTTTGACGGTGGGGTTGTGCAGCAGCTTATCGACGACCCGACGCACCGCCCTGGTCACCGCCGCGAACTCCTCATCGTTGAGCGAGGGCACCCGCGCCCGCAGCCGCGCCAACTCCGACTCCGTGACCTCATTGGCTGCCCGGCGCAACTGCGCCACGGCTGGGCCGACCTCACGGATGCGTTGCTGGGAGCTGAAAGCCTCGAGTTCCTCCGCGACGATCGCCTCGGCGGCCTTATGGGCCAAGCTGTCTTCCGTGTCGCCGTCGAGCACCTGCTTATGGAGGTACTCGATGTTAACCAGGTGAACCCCCTCAATGCGGGTCACTTCGTCATCGATGTCGCGGGGGAGGGACAAATCAGCCAACATGATGGGCCCTGAAAGATCCTCGGCCGTAATGGTAAACCCGCCGGAGGCGGTCGCGGAGATCGCGATGTCGACCCGGCGCAGCGCGGCAGAACGGTCAGCGTAGTCAACCACCTCGGTCGCCACACCGGCCTGCCTGGCGTGGTCCGCCAGGCGTTCGGCTCGCTCCCGGGTGCGGTTGGCCACGACGAGACGCTGCACCCCCAGCTTGCCCAAATGTGTGGCAGACAGCGAAGCCATCGCCCCCGCACCCAGCACCAGAGCGGATTTGCCACGCAAATCCTTCACTCCCATAATTGCCATGGCCTGCTCAAGCGCGAGAGTGACCATGGAGGCGCCCGCATCATCAATGTTCGTTTCAGTGTGGACGCGCTTGCCGGTGTGCAGCGCGGACTGCGCCAAAGAATGTAGGCCCGGGCCCACGGTGCCGCGCTGGGCGGCATCTTGGTAACTCGCCCGCACCTGCCCAATAATCTGCTGTTCGCCGACCACCATTGAGTCTAGGCCGGAGGCAACGGTCATCATGTGCTCGGCTGCCGCGTCGGCGTAACGGACATAGAGGTAGTTGCGCAGCTCCGACTCCGGCACACCAGAGGTTTCGGCGAGCACACCTAACACATCCTCAACGCCGCTGTGGAAAGAATTGGTCACCGCGTAGACCTCCAACCTGTTGCAGGTGGAAATGATCATCGCCTCGGACAAGGAGGGCCGCTCGAGAAGGGCGGACGTGGTCGAATGCTGCACGGTGTCATCCATGCTCAGCTTCTCCAGCAACGTCACCGGCGCCGAATGGTGCGACATCCCTACGACGAGAACACTCACGAGATCCCTCCGGAATTGTTAAAAATCAAACTAAAGGATAGCCCAGCCATCAGGCGAGTTCGGCGGCAAGGTCATCATTATTGACTTCCCAGCAGGCAAATTCCTCCCCATCAATGACAACGACAGGAACCCGATCCCCGTATTCCATCGCCAGCTCCCGATCATCGGCAACATCGACGTCGACAAGCGAAAGCTGCGCCCCCGCCGCCTCAACAACCGGACGAATCTGCTCCGCAACCCTGGCGCAGGACCCGCAGCTTTCACGGACCATCAACTCCACTTTCCGCATCGCACCTCCCAAACCACGACACCCCAGGGCAGAGCGCACCAGCCGGGCCAGCGCACATCCTAGGGAAGAATTACGATAAATAACGCTACTCCCCACCTCCAACGAAAGGTTGACTCCCCCATGAGCGCGGAATTCCTCCCCCTCTCCGGCCGCGAATTCCTCGCCCAATGGTCCGCCTCCCACGGCAACCTCCGCCGCTTCCTTGAAGACACCGCCCTGCCACCACTCGACGACAATGCCCAACGCGCCGCCGGCGAAGCCGCCGCTGCCGCCGCAGTCCACGAAGCCTTCGGAATGGGCCTGGAAGAATTCAGCCTTGGCGTCGACACAGTCGGCGGCGCCTTCGCCTCCGCAGGCGCCTCGCGCGTAACCTCCCCCGACCCAGACATTCCGCAAGATATCCACGCCGCCGCCTTCTTCGACATCGATAACACCCTCATCCAAGGTTCTTCTCTCGTCCTGCTTGCCGCCGGCTTGGCCAAAGCCCGATACATCACCCTGCGCGAACTACTGCCCGGCATGATCAAACAAATCCGCTTCCGTCTCAGCGGCTCCGAAAACCCGCAAGACATCGCCAAAGGGCGCAAACAAGCCCTCGAATTGGTCAAGGGAAAATCCGTCGCGGAACTCAAACAACTATGCTCCGACATTGTCGATACGCAAATGGTCAACAAGGTCTACCAATCCACCATCGACCTGGCCGCCATGCACATCGCCGCCGGCCAACAAGTGTGGCTCGTCTCCGCCACCCCAGTACAAATCGGCCAAGCACTCGCTGAACGCCTCGGCTTTACCGGCGCATTGGGAACGGTCGTCGAAGATGATGGAGAAGTATTTACTGGCCACCTCGTCGGAGACATCCTCCACGGGCCCGGCAAGAAGCACGCCGTCGCTGCGCTGGCCGCCCTCCAGCAACTCGACCTCTCACAATGCACCGCTTATTCCGACAGCATCAATGACGTACCTATGCTGTCAATGGTCGGCACCCCCGTCGCAATAAACCCCGACCGCAAACTTCACGCCCACGCCAAAAACGCGGGCTGGGATGTACGCGAATACCGCTCCGTGCGGCGCTTCATCCGCAGTTGGGCTGGCGTCGGGACGCTGGTGGGGCTGGGGGTAGCTGGAGTGGGCCTGGTTCGATATGTGGGTTCCTCGCGGCGCAGCTAAAACCAGGTGGACAAAAACTGCTGGCCGATGGGCCGGGAGCGGATCACAACGCAAGGGCTCAACTCGACCCTTCGGCAAAAACTCGCCGGATACTCAGCCTGAGACGTAGCCACCGAGGGTCGAGAAAACCCCGCCTCACGCAGCTTCCAACGGTGAGACGGGGTGGGGTAGGCGTTACTTGCCGAGCTTGCGGCGCTGAACGCGCGTGCGGCGCAGCATCTTGCGGTGCTTCTTCTTGGACATGCGCTTGCGGCGCTTCTTAATGACCGAACCCATCAGGTTTCCTCGTTTCTCGTGTTTGTACGTACAGACCTGCCAGCGGCTACGGAGCAGCGGGGGCCGCTGCTGACGCGGGAGCGTGCACACTCCCAGCAGCCAACGCGCCACCGGCATGAATGTTCACAGCATACCGACCGCACGGTGACAGACCAAAAACTGCGCCGCCCTTGCCCTGCACATAAGTCAGGGCGCGGGCGGCGTAGTACTCAGCAGGCGCCTATCCGACGTCGTAGACGGAATCGTCGAGGTAATCGTTGACAGCCTTCTCATTGACGCGGAAGGAGCGGCCAACGCGCACCGCTGGTAGCTCACCAGAGTGAACGAGACGGTAAACCGTCATTTTGGAGACGCGCATGATCTCAGCGACCTCGGCGACTGTAAGGAACTTGCCTTTTTCTTCATGAGACATAGATAAATTAACCCTTCAAGCACGGTCGCGCTGTAGGCTTCCCCTCCCACAGGACGAACACGCACGTGCTGAAACCAGCCTAGCGTGAATCGAGCGGAGGTTGCGACTCAAGTGTCAAAAAATTTTCAAAGTTCAGATAGTCAACTGTTAGTTACCAGTGTGACAACAGAGTGCGATGCTTCGGCAGCAACATCAAGAACCCAGTTCACGGGCCCTGTCTGCACACACTTCCGTGGCACGATACAACGCGCCCCGAAGCCCCGACTCCTCCAGCTCACGGATCGCAGCAACAGTCGTTCCCGCAGGAGATGACACCGCATGACGCAACTGCGCGGGCGATTGCTCACCAAGAAGCATTTCCCCAGCACCCGCGGCGGTGGCGGTAGCAAGTTTTACCGCGGTATCGCGGGGCAGGCCAAGGGAAACGCCGGCGTCGATAAGCGCCTCAGTGAGAAGGAAGTAATACGCCGGGCCCGAACCGGACACCGCAGTGGCGATGTCGATAAGCGACTCATCAAGCTCCACGACCTGACCCGTACACGAAAGCATGTCCAGGATCACACGACGCTGATCAGCCTCAACAAAGCGACCAAAAGACGCAAGATGCACCCCCTTACCCACCAACATGGGGGTGTTCGGCATGACGCGGGCAACAGGGGTGCCCGCAGCCGAAGCGGCACCCTCCATCGCCGAAATGGTCACACCCGCCGCCATGGACACCAACACAGTCGACACCTCATTGCGGGCGAGAGTGTCACTAATTTCCTCGATCACGGCCGGGATCTGCTTCGGCTTAACGCACAAAAAGCACACATCAGCGCCGGAAACGGCCTCCGTATTGTCGTCGGTGGTAACCACACCGTAGCGCTGTGCCACCTCCTCACCGCTTTCACGGCTGCGGTTCGTGGCGGTTATACGCAGCGGCTCCACCCCCGCGGCAACGAGACCCGAGATGAGGGCCTGCCCAATGTTTCCAGCGCCGATGACGGCGATCTTGTCAACAAAATCAGTTGGCTTGGAGTTCATGCCCCAAGAGTGCCACAAAGCTTCACACGAGCAAGGCAGGACCGAAAGCCATCACGGCGGCAGCGACAGCCGCCATGGTCATCGTGAGCCCGTCGCGGCCAGTGCGCAAGGCGCGCACACCGAAAACGACCGCAACGACGGTCGCCAGCGCAAGCAGGACCGCGGCGATCGTGGACAGGCTCGTCCACACCCATTGGAATGCGAGGAACCCGACCACACCGACTGCTAGGCCCCCGAAAATGAGCAGCACCAAAAGGAGCGGCTTAATCTCCTCTTCGTCTCGCGTCCCAAAACTGGACGCCGTTTTTGCAGGCTTTGCAGGCTTTGCAGGTGCAGTCTCGGTGGTCTTAATCGCCGTCTTAACCGCCACAGTGGGCTTGTCTGCCACGGTGGGCTTGTCTGCCACGGCGGTTTTAGCGGTCTCGGCGGTTTTAGCGGTCTCGGCGGTTTTAGCGGTCTCGGCGGTCTTGTCTGCCTCGACAGGCGCAGTCTGTGCCTTGCTGCCCTGCGCTTGAGGCTCTAACTCCTCGGGCTCGATGCGTCGAATGACGGCGGTATCTTCCACGGCAGCCTTCGCTGAGGGGGCGCTGACCTTGCTGAAATCACCGACCTTTAGCTCGGGTATCGGGGCTGACTTATCGGCCGGCTTCGGGGCCAACTTTTGCGCAACCTGGTTAGCCGTCGCAGGCTTTTCTGGGGCGTCAAGAGGCACATTTGAATGCCTAGCTTCCGCTGGGCGGGCCTCCACCTTCTTGAGCGAACCCGTCAGTTCGGCGACGGAGACTCCTCCGTCCTCCAAGCTGCGGCGCCGACGGGGGCGTGCCGGTGCCTTCCCCGTATTCCCGGCCCGGGCGAGGAGTTCGGCAACGGTGAGCTGCTTGCCATCAGACATTAGTTGTCATCTCCTTGCGTAGCGTCGGCGCGCCTTGGCATGTCATTTCCAAGGTGACCCTGATCAATCCACCGCAGGATAACGCCTTCGCGCAGTGCCCACGGGCAGATATCCAATTTATCAAGTTTAAGTGCCCGCATGGCGGCTTCCGCAACTAAGGCACCCGCCACGATCTGGTGGGAGCGGTCTGCGTTGATCCCTTCCAGCTCTGCGCGGTCGGCTGCCGTCATGCGGGAAATAAACGCGATGAGCTGGCGCAGGCCGGGCGCGGTGAGGCTGCGGCGCACGAAAGGGCCAGCCGATGAGGGTGCCGCGCCGGTAAGGCGTGCCAGGGAACGGAAAGTTTTCGAGGTACCCACAGCCAGCCCCGGCTCGCCGAGTGCGCGGAACTCTTGGGCGGGGCCGGCAAGTTCGGCGTCGATATAGTCGCGGAGCATGTTAATTTTCTTGCGCTCCGGCGGGTCGGTGTCGAACCACTGGTGGGTTAAACGGCCCGCACCGAGATCCAGGGAAACAGCCAGATCCGGTGTTTCCTCCACTCCGCTGGCAATTTCGAGGGAGCCGCCGCCGATGTCAAGGTTGGTGATGCGCCCGGCTGACCAGCCGTGCCAGCGGCGCGCGGAGAGGAAGGTCAACCTCGCTTCCTCCTCGCCGGAGAGGACGTCGAGGCGTACCCCCGTGGATTCTTCCACTCGCTGCAAGACATCCTCCGAGTTGGTCGCGGAGCGCACGGCGGAGGTGGCGAAAGCAAGAAACGCCCCACATTTGAGGTTTTCGGCGAGGTCCTTTGCTTCTCGGACAGTGTCAATTAGTTTGTTGATGCCTTTGTCCTCAATGTTTCCGTGCTTGTCAAGCTGCTCCACCAGACGCAGAGGCTGTTTCCAGTCACTCATTGGGGTTGGGCGCCCGCCAGCACGGGCATCCACCGCCACGAGATGGACGGTGTTGCTGCCTACATCTAATACACCTAGTCGCACACCCACAGCGTAGTGGGTCTACCGTACTGAGGTGTGAATCAACCATCTTCTCAACCCGTGCTTTTGGGCTTTCCCGCTTCCTCCCCGGCGGGCAAATCGATCAAGGCGGGGCGTGAAGTGCCGCCCGATTTCCCGCGCGATTGGTTCGAGTTCGTCCACCCGGACGACCCCACACACTACTTCACTATTGACCTGACCTGGGCGGAGTCTACCTGGTCTTGCCGTTTCGGCTCCCCTGAGTGTTTGGGTATCGACGAGTCGAATCCGGTGGTGGGTTGTTGCATTCACGGCGCCTACCTGTCCGACGAACACGACCGCGATGTGGTGTATAACGCGGTGGTGGAAATGCCGGAGAAGTACTGGCAGTTGCGGCCGCCCGGTGTCGATTCCTACATTGCGAACGCAGACCCTACCGTTGTTGAACCGTGGCTCGAGTGGGACGACACGGACCCGGAGGAGGATCCGGACGGCCCGCATTTGAAAACGAAGCTTGTCGACGGCGCCTGCATCTTCGCCAACCGCGCCGACGCGGAAACCGGCCCTGGCTGTGCGCTTCACCAGTGGGCGATGGCGGAGGGACGCAGCATTATCGGTTCCAAGCCGGAGGTGTGCTGGCAGGTGCCTTTTTCGCGCGAGGATGCGTGGGAGGAGCGCCCCGACGGTGTCGAAATTTTGCGCACCACCATCGGCGAGTACCACCGTCGTCAGTGGGGCGGTGGCGGTGAGGAGTTCGACTGGTGGTGTACCGCTTCTCCGTCCTGCCATTCCCCCGGCACCAACGGCGGTATTCCGCTGTGGCAGTCAATGAAAGATGAGCTCACGGAGCTCATTGGGGAGAAACCTTACGAGATCCTCGCCGCGCACTGCCGGGCGCGCGCCGCGCTTCCCGCCGCCGCCCGCAGCGCCCACCCGGCCACAGTTCAGGCCTCGAGCTTGTAGCCCAGGCCGCGCACCGTCACAAGCTGCTTCGGCCGAGAAGGTTCCACCTCGATCTTGGTGCGCAGCCTTTTGACGTGCACATCCAGGGTTTTGGTGTCGCCGACGTAGTTTGCGCCCCAGATCCGGTCGATGAGCTGGCCGCGGGTGAGCACGCGCCCGGCGTTGCGCATGAGGTATTCGAGAAGGTCGAATTCTTTCAGGGGCATGGGCACCGGTTGGCCGTCGACAAGCACCGTGTGCCTTTCCACATCCATCTTGACTCGACCGACCTGGATGATCTGCCCATCGTTGTCCTCGACCTCTTCGACCTCCGGGCCGCGCCGCAGCACCGCACGGATGCGAGCAACCAGCTCGCGGGTGGAGTACGGCTTGGTCACGTAATCGTCGGCCCCAAGTTCAAGGCCAACAACCTTGTCAATCTCCGAGTCGCGGGCCGTGACCATGATGATGGGAACGGAAGAAACCGCACGCAGACGGCGGCACACCTCCGTACCGCTCATACCGGGCAGCATCAAATCCAACAGCACAAGGTCAATGCCGCCGCCCTCGAACTTCTCCAGCGCCTCTGCCCCGTTGCCCGCCACGACGCTGGAAAACCCTTCCTTTCCCAGCAAATAAGCCAACGGATCAGCAAGAGATTCTTCGTCTTCTACGATCAAGATTTTCGTCGTCACTGCTCTTCCTTTTCCTTTCGACGGCCCGCCACCCGCGTGACGGCCTTACGGACCCCGGACGACTCCTCCCGCCCCGTCTCAACGCTCAAAGCGATCGGCGTGTAGATGGGCAGCTCGATGGTAAACGTCGAGCCGGTCCCGGGACGAGACCACAACTTGATATTACCGCCGTGGTTGGCCACGACGTGTTTAACAATTGCCAAACCCAGTCCCGTTCCCCCAGTTGCACGCGAGCGGGCCTTGTCAACGCGGTAGAAGCGTTCAAAAACCCTCTTTTGGTCTTCCGGGGAAATACCGATACCCCGGTCGGTGACGCGGATGAGCACCACTGAGTCACGCACCACCTTTTGGGTGATGCTCACCGGCTGGTTATTCGGCGAGTAATTGATTGCGTTGGACACCAGGTTCGACACCGCCGCGATGAGAAGTGCTTTATCCCCCATCACTGACACGCCGGTGCATGCACTACGGTTCAGCTCGATCTCTCGGTTGTCGGCGCTGACCTGGTTGCGTTGGATCGCCGCGTCAATGACGTCGTCCACGCGCACCGGCGCCATATCCGGCAAAGCCTCGGCTCCCTGCAGTTTGGACAGGGAGATCAAGTCGGTGATCATCTCCCCCATGCGGTGGGATTCCTTGACCAGCTTGCCGCCAAAATACGTAACCATCTCCGGGTCGGTTGGGTCCTCCAGCAGCGCCTCCGCCAGCAGCGCAATGCCGCCAACTGGGGTTTTCAGCTCGTGGGAGACATTTGCCACGAAGTCGCGGCGGGCGGATTCCATCCGGACGTTTTCCGACTCGTCGGCACCGTAAGCCACCACGAAGGAATTGTCCGCCAGGGTCAGTGGTTTGACCAGTGCGCTGACGTTGCGGATCCTGCTGCCTGTGGCGCGTTTGGGCATGGCGATCTCCAGCACGCGGTCCTCTTGGTCCGCGAATACCGCTTCGGCGGCTTTCCACACCTGTGGGTTTAGCGTCCGGTCGTGGACGAGCGCCATGTCGTGCGCCCGCGAGTTCGACAAAAGGACGCGCCCGGAGCGGTTGATCACCGCGACACCGGTGGGCGAGCCCTGCACGGCCAGGTGAAGAACTTGGCCGATGGTAGAGACCTGTGGTTCCTCGGGCACTTGCTGGGCCAGGTGGCGATCCCGCCACCTGCCGACCCGCTGCGCCACAGGCACAGCGAGCACGGTCAGGACTATTCCGAGGATGAATGCGAGAGCGGGTGACAAGCCGGCGTTCTGGTCCTACTTCTGGGTGCCCTGGTTGGCCACCGCTGCGGCACCGGCGGCCGCAGCCTCCGGATCGAGGTAAGTGCCGCCCGGGTTGAGCACCGTTCCTTGCGCGTCCATCTCGTAGACCAGTGGCATGCCGGTGGGAATGTTAAGGTCGGCGATGTCTTCGTCGGAGATGTTGTCAAGGTACTTCACCAGCGCGCGCAGGGAGTTGCCGTGCGCGGCGACCATGACGGTTTTGCCGGCCAGAACCTCGGGGCGAATCACGTCTATGAAATAGGGGATGAAGCGCTCGACGACATCCTTGAGGCACTCGGTGCGAGGCACAACCGGCAGGAAGAAGTAGCGTGCATCCTCGGACTGGGAGTATTGATTGTCCGTGTCGATCTCCGGGGGCGGGGTGTCGTAGGAGCGGCGCCAGGACATGAACTGTTCCTCGCCGAACTCCTCGCGGATTTCCGTTTTATTCAGGCCCTGAAGTTTGCCGTAGTGACGCTCGTTGAGACGCCAGTTGCGCACCACGGGAATCCAGTGGCGATCGGCGGTGTTGAGCGCGATGTTGGCGGTGCGGATCGCGCGGCGCAGCAAAGAGGTGAACACGATGTCGGGCAGCGCGTTTTTCTCAGCCAACAGTTTTCCAGCGTTGACTGCCTCCTTCTCGCCCTGCTCGGTAAGGTCGACGTCCACCCAACCGGTGAACTGGTTGGACTTATTCCATGTGCTCTGGCCGTGGCGGAGCAAAATCAGCTTTCCATTACCCATGGTTTCAGCATGCCATGATGCGGGCCGTGGCGCGCTGTTATCCGCCGAACGCGCTGCGCTTTTCCCCGTCTGGGCGGAAGGAGGCGAGGGTGTCGCGGTAGACAGCCTCCAGCCGCTGCGCGGCGGCGGCCCAACTAAACCCGGCGGCGTGGGTGACGGCGGCTTTGCCCATGGCGATGCGCGTGGGGTCGTCGGCAAGCAACATGGCCAGGCTACGGGCCCAGTCGCGGGGGTCGTGGCCGTCGACAAGCACCCCTGTTTTTCCGTCGTCGACAGCAAGCGGCAATCCACCTACGCGCGCGGCGACGACCGGGGTTCCCGTCGCCTGCGCCTCCACCGCAACCAGCCCGAAGGACTCGTTGTAGCTGGGCACAGCGACCACGTCGGCCGCCTGGTAAATGCTCACCAGCTCCTCCGGCGGGCGCGGGCCGAGGAAACGAACACAGCGGCCCAACCCTTCCTCGCGCGCCAGGGCGCGGTAATGCTCGACGCTGGAGTCGCTTCCCGACGCCCCACCGCACATCACCAGGCGCAACGCCAGCTCCGGCTGCTCACGCACCAGCTCCCCGGCCGCTTTAATGAGCACCTGCGGGCCTTTGAAATCTTGCAGCCTGCCAACAAAAGCCACCACCTTCGCGTGCAACGGAAGGCCCAAATCGCGCCTGGCGAGCTCCGTGTTGCGGTTGGTGCCCGGGTTAAATAAGTCGGTGTCGGCGCCAGGGGTAACCACGCTGATCTTGCTCGTCTCCACGTCGTAGTGGCGCGCCAGCTCCGCGCTTTCATACGGCGTGTTGACCACTAGGCAATCCGCGTTGTCGACCAACTGCTGCTCACAAATGCGCCGCGCTTCACCTTCGGTGGTGCGTGCCGCGTTTTTCACCGCCGCCCAGGTGTGGCCGGTGTGCACCAGCGGCACCCGCGCCAGATCGGACAGCAGCCACGCGACTTGTCCGGACAGCCAGTAGTGCGAATGGATCAGGTCATAGGTGAGCGTGTGGTGCCGCACGAACTGGACTATCCCGCCGGCAAAGGCCGCCAGTTGCGTGGGCAGTTCCTCTTTGCTCAGTCCCTCATACGGCCCGGCGACAACATTGATCACCCGCAGGTTCGGCGCGACTTGAACGATCTCTCCTTGGCTGGGTCGGGCGGCGCGGGTGTAAATGTCGACCGTGGCGCCCCGACGCGCCAACTGGGTGGCAATGTTGATGACGTAAACATTTAAACCGCCGGCATCACCTGCCCCCGGCTGTTCCAGGGGGGAGGTGTGCATGGAGATCATCGCAACGCGCATACCTACAGAGGTTAGTGGGTGGCTACCTCACGGCGTGGCGGTGCCAGGCGCCGAAATCGGCGGCGACGGTGGCGGCGAGCTCCCGGTAGGCGGCGCGGGTGGCGGGTGCGATGCGTTCCATGTCGATCACGCTTCCTTCGGCGAGGTGGCGATCGTAGGGGATGGAGCACACGGCTCGGGTGCGGGCACGGAAGTGCTCGGAGAGCTTGCCGACGTCGACGCTCGGCTGCCCCGGCACCAAGGCGGAGATGACAACAACGGAGTTGGTTGCCAGTTGGTCGTAGCCGTGCAGGTTGAGCCAATCCAGGGTGGCGGAAGCGGACTGCGCCCCGTCAAGCGCGGGTGAGGTGACTAAAACGAGGGCGTTGGCCAGGTCGAGCACGCCCGCCATCGCGGAGTGCATCAAACCTGTGCCGCAGTCGGTGAGGATCACGTTGTAGTGATGTTGCAGGATGTCCACGGCGCGCCGGTAGTCACTTTCGCTGAAAGCTTCGCTGATCGCTGGGTCGCGCTCGGAGCCGATGACTTCCAGCCGCGAGGTGGCTTGGTTGGTGAAGGAACGGATGTGTGGGTAGCGCGATGTGTCTGGTGCGACGAGCAGATCACGGATGGTTGCGGGGGCACCGGCGGCGGCGCGCTGCGCCAAGGTGCCCAAATCCGGGTTGGCGTCGATGGCGATGACGCGATCACCCCGGTTGTGGGCGAAGACGGCGCCGAGGGCAACGGTCGTGGTTGTTTTGCCCACCCCGCCTTTGAGCGACATCACGGCGATGCGGTAGTCGCCGCGCAGCGGCGCGCGGATTGCGGTGTCGAGTTCGTCTTCGCGCAGTTCGCTTTCCGACGCCCCCGGGTTTAACCTGCCCCGCGACGCGGAATGGACCAGCTTGCGCCACCCTTTGCGCGGCGCTGCTTTGACTGGCTTGATCAGTGCCGTCTGGTCAAGCCCCGGGTTGACCCCGAGGTGGATGCGCTCCCCTTGCACGTGCGTGGTCATGTTTTCCCCCTGTATTTCCCCGAGTTGTCCACGGCAGACGATTTGCAATCTATCTGAAGTGCCGCGTCGTTGCAGCCCGACAACCTCGGCAATTATAGCGCGAATCACATTGCTCTGAAAATAGTGAATCGCAACACGATACATTGCCCTACAATAGTTTCCAATGAACCGCCGCTAACCGATAAGGAGAAGTGTTTAATGGGCGCATTTGAGGAAAAGGCGTGGCTCCAGCACTACGCCCGCTGGACCCCACACGAAGTAGAACTCGGCAACGACACGTTGGTGGATGTATATGAGCGCAACCTGGCGCGCCATTCCAACCGCGTCGCCACCTGGTTTTTCCGCCAGACCATGACCTACGCCGACGTGAACGAGCAGGCCAACAAGCTCGCCGCCGGACTACAGGAGCTGGGGGTGAAAAAGGGTGACCGCGTCGCGGTGATGCTGCCGAACTGCCCGCAGCACGTCATCGCCTTCGTCGCAATCATGCGCCTGGGAGCCATCGTGGTGGAGCACAACCCGCTCTACACCGCCGCGGAGCTCACCCCACAGTTCCAGGACCACGGCGCGAAAGTAGCCATCGTGTGGGACAAGGCGGCAGAAACCGTCTCCACCATCCGCCGCGACGCTCCTTTGTCCACCATCATCTCGGTCAATATGATCGAGGCGATGCCGCTGCCTATGCGCTTGGCCCTGAAGGTTCCGGTTGGCCCGCTCAAAGAAATGCGCGATAAGCTTTCCGCTCCGACCACCACCACCCTGCCGTGGGAGTCGGCGCTCATCGACGACCAATTCGAGCCCTGCGAGGACATCACCCCGGACGACACGGTGCTCATCCTCTACACCTCCGGCACCACGGGCCCACCGAAAGGCGCGCAGCTAACCCACGCGAACCTCAACGCCGTTCTCAAAGCTGGCCTGTACTGGGTCAAGGACCTGGGCAAGGAGCGCGAGAAAATCCTGACGATCCTGCCGTTGTTCCACGTCTACGGCCTCGCCTTGAACTTCGGCCTCGCTCTCGGCATCGGCGCGGAGATGATCTTGGTGCCGGCGCCGGAGCCGAAGCTGATCGCCATGGCGCTGAAGAACAACCCACCGACCTTCCTCCCAGGCGTGCCCACGCTCTACGAGAAGATCGCGGAGGGGGCGCTGGCAAATGGCAAGCGCTACCCGTCCATCCGCAACTCCTTCTCGGGCGCGTCGACGCTGCCGAAGTCCACGATTGAGAAGTGGGAGTCCATCACCGGCGGCGTGCTCGTGGAGGGCTACGGCCTGACCGAGACTTCCCCAATCCTTACGGCCAATCCGATGGATGGCAACCACCGCCCCGGCTACATCGGTCTGCCCTTCCCAAATACCGAAATCCGCATCGCCAACCCCGACAACTTGGATGAGACGATGCCCGACGGCGAGCCCGGCGAGCTGCTGGCCCGCGGCCCGCAGGTGTTTAAGGGATACCTGAACAAGCCGGAAGCCACCGAGGACGCTTTCCACGACGGCTGGTTCCGCACCGGCGACATGGGCATCATGGAGCCCGACGGCTACATTCGTTTGGTTTCCCGCATCAAGGAAATGATCATCACCGGCGGCTTTAACGTCTATCCTGACGAGGTGGAACAGGTGATCAAGGAACACCCGGACATCGAGGACGCGGCCGTTGTTGGCAGGCCCCGCTCCGACGGCTCCGAGGATGTCGTCGCCTGCGTGACGCTGCGCGAGGGTGCGGTCATTGAGTCGGACGCGCTGCGCTCCTTTGCCCGTGAGCGCCTCACCGCCTACAAGGTGCCGCGCACGTTCTACCACTTCGAGGAACTGGCCCGCGACATGACGGGCAAGATTCGCCGCCGTGAAGTCCAGCAGGCCTTGATCGACCTGTTGGAAAAGGGCGACGACGCGGAGGTCGGTGACGCCGAGTAAAGCGAGGAACTAGCGCACCAACGCCTCGGTGAGCGCCGCGTACGTTGCGGCGCTATAGCCAACAAAGCGCACCCGCTCCACTGCGGAGTCCGGGTGCGCTTTCGCGTATGCGCGCACTGCATCAACGGCGATGCGGGCCGCATCTGGGATTGGCCAGCCATACGCCCCGGCAGACACCAGAGGAAACGCGATGGTTTTCGCGCCGAGTCCGTCGGCGACTTCCAAGCTGCGGATGTAGCAAGACTCCAGCAGGGCCGATGTGTCCCTCGATGTCGACCAGACAGGGCCGACGGTGTGGACTACCCAGCGCGCCGCCAAGTCGCCTGCGGTCGTGGCCGTGGCTTCGCCTGTAGGCAAACCCTCGGGCCATTGGCTTTGCCGCACTTTTTCGCACTCTCGCACAATTTCGGGCCCACCGGCGCGGTGGATCGCCCCGTCGACTCCCCCGCCACCGAGCAGGGTGCGGTTGGCGGCGTTGACCACCACGTCGACTTCTTGGGCGGTGATATCGCCTGAAACAACCTCACACTTCATATTTGCCAGGCTAGACGGTCCGCCCCGAAAAATTATTTCGTATACTAAACCAAATGTTTAGGCGCTATTAAGCGATTGGTTGAAAGGGGCTCAACGCGCATGGCAGCGAACGAGGACAAGACATGGCTGCGCCACTACGCCGAGTGGACCAACCCGGAGCCCGATCTGGGCGATGAAACGCTGGTGTCGCGTTTTAACCACTGCGCTGCGGCCGCACCGCGGGCGAAGGCAACTTGGTTTATGGGCGCGGAGCTTACCTACGGGGAACTCGCCGACCAGGTGTACCGGGTTGCGAACTCCCTGGCGGGCCTTGGTGTGAGCGCCGGTGACCGTGTCGCCATCGCGTTGCCGAATTGCCCGCAGCACGTCGTTTCCATTTTGGCGATCCATCATCTCGGGGCCACTGTCGTGGAGCATAACCCGCTCTACACTGCTTACGAGCTGCGCGATCAGTTCCTTGACCACGGGGCGAAGGTGGCCATCGTGTGGGATAAGGCAGGCGCGGTCTACGAGGAGCTGGTGCGCACGACCTCGTTGGCTACCGTGGTCAGTGTCAACATGATTGAGGCGATGCCGCTGCCGCTGCGCCTGGCGCTCAAGGTGCCCCTGGGAGCTTTGAAAAAGAAGCGTGATGAGCTGACCGCTGCGGCGCCGGGCACCATTGCTTTTTCCCAACTTCTGGAGGGCGCAAACACTCCCTGTGAGAGCACTGTGACGCAGGAGGATGTCGCGTTTATCCTCTACACTTCCGGCACCACCGGCGCGCCGAAGGGTGCGCCGCTGACCCACGGCAACTTGAACTCCAACTTGGTCGCGGGCCTGGAGTGGTTGAAAGGGTGGGGTGATGAAGATGAGCGCATCTTGGCGGTGCTGCCGTTGTTCCACGTCTACGGCCTGCTGCTGAACTTTTCGTTGGCGCTTACCGATGCCGCCCAGATCATCCTCGTGCCGGCGCCGAAGCCGGAGCTGATCAACTCCGCGATTGAAAAAACGAAGCCGACCATGCTGCCGGGGGTGCCCACGCTCTACGAGCGCATCGCTTCTTGGGCGCTGGACAACGGCAAGGATGTTTCCTCGATCCGCAACGCTTTTTCGGGAGCGGCCACCTTGCCCACCGCCACTGTTGAGTTGTGGGAACAAGCTACCGGCGGCCGCTTGGTTGAGGGCTACGGTTTGACGGAGACTTCACCGATTCTCACCGCCAACCCGATGGACGGCAACCACCGCCCCGGCTATATCGGGGTTCCCTTCCCGATGACGGATATCCGCATTGCCAACCCGGACGATCCTGCCGAAACGATGCCGGATGGGGAGCCGGGTGAGCTTTTGGCCCGCGGCCCGCAGGTTTTCGCTGGCTACTTAAATAACCCGGAGGCCAACGAAAACGCTTTCTACGAGGGGTGGTTTCGCACCGGCGATATGGCCATCATGGAGGCCGACGGTTTCATCCGTCTCGTGGCTCGCATTAAGGAAATGATCATTACCGGCGGCTTTAATGTTTACCCGGACGAGGTGGAGCAGGTGATGAAGCAGCACCCCGACATCGCGGATATCGCAGTCGTTGGCAGGCCCCGCCCGGACGGCTCCGAAGATGTCGTCGCCTGCGTTTCGCTTGTCGACGGCGCCCCGCTCGAGCCCGAAGCGCTGCGCGAGTTCGCCCGGCAGCGCCTCACCGCTTACAAGGTGCCGCGCACTTTCTACCACTTCGAGGAGTTGGAGCGGGACCAGACGGGCAAGATTCGCCGGAAAGCGGTGCAAAAGATCCTGCTCGAGATGATTGACAACGGCACCGCGAAACACTAACACTAACACTAACACTGACGTGCTTATACTCGGGGCATGTCTGTCTCTGAGTCCCCGAAGCGCAACGCCCCCTGGTTGAAGTTCTACCCCGAGTGGACAGCGCACTCGCTCGAGTACGGCACGACAACTTTGGGGCAGATTTACGAAGACAACCTGGCCAAAAACGCACACAGGCCCGCCACGTGGTTTTTCGGTCGCACCCAAACTTACGCGGAGCTCGACCGGGAGGTGCGCCACGCGGCGGCCGGCTTGAAAGCCTTCGGCGTGCGCCCTGGGGACAGGGTGGCCATCATGCTGCCGAACTGCCCGCAGCACGTCGCCGCTTTCATGGCGGTGCAGCTTCTCGGCGCCGTGGTTGTGGAGCACAACCCGCTGTACACCGCCGCCGAGTTGGCCCCCCAGTTTCAAGATCACGGCGCCCGCATCGCGATCGTGTGGGACAAGGTGGCCGACACCTTGGAGAAGTTGCGCCCGGACACCAAATTGGAAACGGTGGTCAGCGTCGACATGACTAAGGCCATGCCGCGATTGAAGCAGGCCGCGCTGCGTATCCCCCTCAAGCAGATCCGTGAGGCGCGCAGCAAGCTCACTGGCCCTTCGACCCACACTGTGCCTTGGGAAGTCCTCACCGGGTTGGCCATTGGCGGCGCGGGCGCGGATTTGACCTTGCCGGAAGAAACCACCCCCGACGACCCGGCACTCATTCTCTACACCTCGGGCACGACGGGTCGGCCCAAGGGGGCGGTGCTCACCCACAAAAACCTCCACGCCAACGCCTGGCAGGGTGTGGCTTGGGTGAAGGAACTGCAGGAGCCGGGCCAGCGTATGTTGGCTACTTTGCCGTTTTTCCACGCCTATGGCCTGACCTTCTCCTTGACTCTGACGTTCCTTATCGGCAGTGAGGTCGTGTTGCTGCCTGCCCCGGAGATGAGCTTGGTCATCGACGCGCTGAAAAAGCACACGCCCTCTTTTGTTCCGGGTGTGCCTACCCTGTTCGAACGCATCATCAAAGAGGCCAATGATCAGGGGGTCAGCCTGTCCAAGGTGGGCATCGGCTTTTCCGGTGCGTCCTCACTTCCGGTGGAAGTCATTGAGAAGTGGGAGTCCGTTACCGGCGGACGTTTGGTGGAGGGCTACGGTTTGACTGAAACTTCCCCGATTTTGGTGGGTAACCCGCAAAGCGCTAACCGTCGCCCCGGCTATATCGGTATCCCCTTCCCCGACACCGAGATCCGCATTGTCGACCCCGAAAACCTGGATGTGGAGATGCCCCTCGGTGAACCCGGTGAGCTTTTGGCTCGCGGCCCGCAGGTTTTCTCCGGCTACTTCAACAACCCGGAGGCCACCGAGAAGGCTTTTCACGACGGCTGGTTCCGCACCGGTGACATGGGCTTTATGGACGACGATGGCTTCATCAAACTTGTCTCGCGGCTCAAAGAGTTGATCATCACTGGTGGTTTCAACGTCTATCCGCAGGAGGTCGAGGATGTGATTCGCCAGCACCCGGATGTTGTCGATGTTGCGGTGGTTGGTCGTCCGCGCTCCGACGGCTCCGAGGACGTCGTCGCTTGTGTGACGCTGCGCGAGGGTGCCCCGCTCGAACCGGAGGGTTTGAAGGATTTTGCCCGCCAGCGGCTTACCCGCTACAAGGTGCCGCGCACCTTCTACCACTTTGAAGAGCTCGCCCGCGACCAACTGGGAAAGATCCGCCGCCGCGAGGTCCAGGCGGACCTTTTGGAGCGCCTGGAAAGCTAGTCGATGCTCACGCCCACCCACACAGGTTCGGGCGTGAGCTTTACGCCGAATCGCTTGTCGACGCCGCCGCGAACCTCCCTGGCCAACTCCACAATGTCCGCCGCGGTGGCGTTTCCTCTGTTCGTCAGCGCCAGGGTGTGTTTGGTGCTCAGCCGCGCTGGGGCATCCACCCCGGGGTAGCCGCGGGGAAACCCGGCGCGTTCGATCAGCCAGGCGGCGGAGAGTTTCTCCCGCCCATCGGGTTGCACAAAACGCGGCATGGGCCCTTCCCCGACTTCGTCCTCGATGGCCTGGGCACGTGTGGTGTCGACAACGGGGTTAGTAAAAAAGGAACCGGCGGACCAGGTGTCGTAGTCAGCCTCATCAAGCACCATCCCCTTCGACCGGCGCGTTCGCATGATGTCGGCGCGGGCCTCAGCCAGCGGCAGGCGCTTTCCCCCGAGGTGACGCAGCGGGCGCGACATCTGCGCAGATTCCAGCTTCATCTCCAGCTCAAGGACCACCGCGCGGTTGGTGTACTTCAGGTTGGAGTAGCGATACGCCAGGTCTAAAGACTTGGCTGCCACCCACTCATCGGTCCCGGTCTCCCGGTTCCACAAACGAACGCGGGTAAGCACATCGGAAACCTCAGCACCGTAAGCACCGACGTTTTGCACCGGAGTGGCACCGGCCGAACCAGGAATGCCGGAAAGGCACTCAATGCCACCCAAGTTGCGCTCAACCGCGAAGGCCACCACCTCGTCCCACACGGTGCCGGCGCCGATGCGCAACGTGTGGGCGTCGACAAGCTCGATGCCCTCGTTAGCCACAATGACCGCCGTCAGCTCCAGCGGGCCGTCGGCAATGAGCAGGTTAGAACCCCCACCGACGACGAGCAGCGGCTCACCAGCCTCATCGAGGCGGGAAACAGTCGCGGCAATCTCCTCAGGGGTCGTGGCGGAGACTGCGGCGCGCGGACGACCACCCACACGCAGTGTCGTAAGTTGGGCAAAAGATGTGTCACTCACCCCAACAACGGTAGTCTGGTGCGCATGACTGCACATAGCGAAACTACTGTCACCATCAACCAGCCTGCGACGAAAGTCCACCAGGCGCTGACCACCAAGGAATACTGGGAATACATCGCCCAAAACCTCTCCCCGGAACCGGGCCAGCTCAACGAGTTCGCCGATAACACCGCCACCCTCTTTGAGGTTCTGCCGAAGTCCATCCTGCCGGAGGCAGCCCAAGCCATGATCTCCCAGGACCTCAAACTCAAACGTGTGGTTAAAGTCGGCGCCCTCGACGGCGACAAAGCCGAACTAAGCTACACCGGCGACGTCAAGGGCACCCCCGTTGACTTCACCGGCACCATCAACCTGTCCGGCGCGGGCGAGACCACCACCTTGGCCTACGACAATGAAGCGAAGGTAAACATCCCCTTCATGGGCGCCGCCTTGGAGCCGAAGGTCGCCGAAGCGCTCGAGGAGATCTTCACCAACGAGGCCAAGCTCACCGAGCAGTGGATCGCCGAGAATCTGTAGAAGGCGCCCTGGCACATGAAAACCGCCTGGAAAGTCATCGTCGGCGTCCTCGCCGTGGTGTTAGTACTGCTTTTAGCTGCCGAGTTCGGTCTGCGCGCCTACATGTCCGAACAGATCCGCGCCGACGCCGCAGTGGAAGGCACAGAAGTCTCCTTCGGCTCCCAACCCCTGACCCTGGGCCTGGCGCGAGGAGTGGTGCCGCATATGAGCATGACCTCACCGTCAACGCTGGAAATCGTTGGCGACACCGCCACCGGCCAACCGGCCTCCTCAGTCGAGGTGGACAACATGAGGGTAAATAAGGACAACCAGGTGGCCGAGCGCCTCAGCATGACCAGCGTACTTCCCGAGGACTACGTGCGCATCATCCTGCAACAGCAGCTCAGCGAAGCTCTGCAAACTAACGCATCCTTCCTCGACTCGTTCATCAATGTGACGGGAGTAAGCGCCAACCCGGATAACAACACGCTCGATATCACCTTCAGCGGCGGCGCCGCAGGTCTGGAGCTGCGCCCCGTCATGGAGGGCGAGAAACTTAAGTTCACTGCCGAATCGACCGAGTTATTCGGCTTTACCCTGCCCGACTTTGTCACCGCCACAATCACCGATGCGCTGGGGCAGGGAGTGCACAACGCTGTCGGTGGTCCGCTGAGGTTAAGCGACTTCGCCGTTGTCGACGGAGGGATGCGCGTCACGCTTTCGGGCGAAAACGTGAACCTGCGCGAACTGCAGAGCCTGGCGTCCCCCCTTTAAACAAACACGCGGTCCGCGCCCGCCTCCAAGGCCTCGACGACACCGTCGAGGCCTTCTTCCATGCCGTAAACACTCACCGGCAGCGGGCTGTTCGGCACCGGGTCACCGGCCTGCACCGCGATGAGGTCCGCGCCCGCCATCGCGGCGGCTTGCGCGGCCGAAGGCGTGCGCGCGATCACCCCGAAGCACGTCGGGCCGGGCACAGCCTGCTGAACCGCGATGACATCAGCGAGGATGGTGTTGAGGTCCGCGTGATCATCGACACTGAGCCACACTTCACTAGCCCCGCTTTCCTTCGCCAGTCGCGCCTCCGCCGCCTTGATCACGCTGTGATGGCGTCCCGTCGGCCACCCCACCACACAAATAACTCTCAGACCCGCTGAGCGCGCCTGGGCCACGTGGGTCGGCTCAACCACCACACCGGCATCAGCCTGAAGTGCAAACGAAGGCTGACCGCCCAAGCAGGTTTTCCCCATCCGGGCAGCCAACCATTCAAGGTCATCCATCGGCTACCAGCCGTAGTTGCCGCGCACAATCCCATCGAGCTGGGGGCGCACATCGAAGTAGTAAATCCCCACAGCCACCGCACCGACCCAAGAAAGGAAAGGCATCTGCAGCAAAGCCACCACGCTTGAGCCAGCGAGAATAGCCACCCACGTCCACTTGCTTTGGCGATCACCTGCGGTAAAAGCATCCTCGCGCGTAGTGGCCGCGAAGAAGATCGCCACCACACCCGCAATCCCCACCACAAGAAACAGCACGTTGCGCAGGTAAGTGGGGGCGAGCATGAGCGAATTGAGCAGCTCAGTGTCAGTCAACAGCACAAAAAATCCTTACTTGTCATCCTCAACGACTTCAGCGTCGATGATGTTGTCCGCAATGTTGTCCGCAATGTTGTCTGCGGCACTATTTCCGGTCTTGTCAAACTGCTCCGCAACCTTGTTGATCAAACCGTCCAAGCGGGCGCGCAGATCTTTAACTGCACCTTCCGCATCGATATCCGACTCCTCAGCACGGTTGCGCACACTGGCCACCGCCTGATTGAAAGTCTCGCGGACCCCACTGAGCGCATCGGAGAAAGCATCCTTGGCGTCCTCGGTCTGTTCCGACTTGAGGGTGGCGTCTCCGGCGCGGGAAAGGGAGCCGGTCAGGTCACGCAAGATCACCTCGGCGTCCGCGGCGAAAGCGTGCGCGGCAGCACTGAAGTCCTTATCGTTGTCTGCGGAGTTGAAGGACTCGCGGGCATGCTCAATCGCCGCCTTAAGCTGCTTGGTGAAAGAATCGTTGGCATCGGTAACATCCCCCATCGCGTGCGCGCCTGGCGTTGCCGTGGACTGCCGGTCTTCGCGGAACTTCTCCGCGAAGTGGCTGGCTACGTTGCCGAGGGCCGAACCCGCCATGAGCCACGCCTCACCAGCACCTTTCAAAGTGTCCATCAGTGAGCCGTTGTCTTTCGCTGTGTTCTCTGAAGTCATGGCCATCCTTGAAGAATCAAAAGAAAAGTAACTGAGACACAGCATAGATACTAAATCCGGCCAAAGCACCGACGAGCGTGCCGTTGAGACGGATGAATTGCAGATCCTTGCCCACCATCAGCTCGATCTTGTCGCTGGCCTCCGCTCCATCCCACCGCTGGATCGTCTCCGAGATAATGCCCACGATCTCCCCCGCGCCGTTTTCGGCAACGAAATAGGTTAACTTCTGCAA
The DNA here is from genome assembly GCF_038452275.1 of Corynebacterium sp. BD556. Classification (NCBI taxonomy): domain Bacteria; kingdom Bacillati; phylum Actinomycetota; class Actinomycetes; order Mycobacteriales; family Corynebacteriaceae; genus Corynebacterium; species Corynebacterium mayonis. Next base: position 2,130,558 of record NZ_CP141643.1, on the reverse strand, counting down.
GTTACGCTCCGCAGCCGCGCGGACCTGCGGATCATCAACAAGTTTCGTACCCCACTCCAGACCCAGCGAAGTGAATTTGCGGCGCAGCGGCGAATCCGGATCTTCCGCCGCACTAACCAATGCGCTGGAAATCTGCTCCCACAGCCCGCGCGTCATCGAACCCACCGCTTGAGAGCCCAACACATCCTGCTTCATCGACTCCACACGTTTGATCATCACCTCGTCGTGCTGCAAGTCGTGGGCAAACTGGGCGATCTGGCGGCGGATAGCGCGGCGCGCCTCATGTTCAGGGTCGGCGTCCACCTCCGCCATGAAATCGACCAACTCCCGGTAGACACGCTCACCCACCAGTTCCTTAGCAAAACGCGGCGCCCACTTCGGCATCCGTTCGTCGATCATGGTGACGACGGTGTCCTCCATGCCGAGAACTTTAAGGCGCGCCCACGCCACTGTGTCGTCGACAAGCGGCTGAACCTTGCCGTCCTCAATGAGCCCCTCAAGCAGCTTGCCCAACGGCGGGCCCCACAATGGCTCCGCCGCACGATTGACCAGCTGCGCGCGGATAAACTCCTCCGCCTCCACAGAATCGATGCTCTCCACCGCACTGCGGATCATGTTGCCGGCGCGCTGCGAAAGCATCTCCGCGTTACCCGGCTGCATCAGCCAGATGCCCGCGCGGCGCGGCACATCTGCCTGCGCCACCTTCTGAGTGATCGTTTCCGCATTAAGAAAATTCTCACTGACAAAATCACTCAACGACCCCGCCACCTGATCCTTCTTGCGCGGAATGATCGCAGTGTGCGGAATCGGCAACCTCAGAGGGCGACGAAACAGTGCTGTGACAGCGAACCAGTCCGCCAAACCGCCGACCATGCCCGCCTCCGCCGCCGCCCGCACATAGCCCACCCAGGCAGCTGCCTCACGGTTTGCTTGCCACCAGGAACACGACAGAAAAGTCACCGCCATCAGCCCTAACAAGCTGAGCGCCAAAGCCTTGTATCGACGCAGCGTGACTCGACGAGCTTCGTCGTTTTCGATGCCAGAAAAAGACATGACATTGATTAAAGCAGAGAAAAAGAAAAACTCCCCGCCCCTCAAACCGGGACGGGAAGCCTTCTTCAGGTGACTCGCCTGATTAGTTCACGCGGCCAGTGCGCGAACGGTACTCCTTGTAGCCGCGGCGCGACTTCGCAATCAGGACGAAGCCGAGCAGCAACGTAACCGCAACCTCAGCGAGGCCGAGAATGAGCAGGCGGTTGCCCAAGTTCACCTGTGTGCCGGCGCCCCAAATGTTGGCTGCTGCTCCCCAGACCGCAAGCCCAATGCCGAACAGGGCCGCGAGAATGAAGCCCATGCCGAACCACAGCGTGCGGGTGGACAAAGAAGAATGGGGCGCGCCCAAAGAAACCGGGTCATAGCCTTCGATGTAGGCATCTTCAATGCGTGCCTCGTAGTCGGGGAAAGACTCAGCGCGGATGTCCGCGACGGAATCGTGGGTGTCAGCCATGTCGCTCGTTTCCTTCAAGTTTGGCTCGATGAGGGGGTTGTGAAATCGGTCGAAGCCGTCTGGCTGCCAGTATACGGCACCCAGATGCCTCCATTAATCGTCGCCGCCGCGGAAGGCAGCGCGTGCGCGTTCAGCATTGATCGCGCCGACAGCGTCGAGCGGGATACCCGCCGGGCACACGTCCGCACACTCGCCGTAGAGGGAGCAGTGGCCGAAGTTGGTCTCCAGCTCGTCGATCATTTGGCGGGCGCGCTTGCCGCGCTCCTGCTTGCCCAGCGGAAGAAGCTTCAGGTGCTTCAGCTTCGCGCCGGTAAACAGGTGAGCCGCGCCGTTCGGGCAGGCGGCGACACAGGCGCCGCACCCGATGCAAGCGGCGTAGTCGAGCGCCAGTTCGGCGTCGTGGTGGTTGACGTGGAGGGTGTCAGCGTCCGGGGCCGTGCCAGCATGGACGGAGATGTAGCCACCCTGCTGCATCACACGGTCCAAAGCGGAGCGGTCAACAGCGAGGTCTTTGATAACCGGGAACGCTCCGGAGCGGAACGGCTCGATCTTTAACGTGTCGCCGTCTTTGTAATTGTGCAGGCGCTGCAAACAGGCGGTGGTGTTTTGACCAGCACCGTGCGGGCGGCCGTTGACGGAAACACCACAGGTGCCACAAATACCTTCGCGGCAGTCGGAGGCGAAGGTGAAGGGTTCCTTGCCGTTTTCCACGTAGCGGTTGTTGACGTGGTCGAGAAGCTCCAGGATGGACATTTGCTCGACAGCGTCGTCCACCTCGACAGTCTCGTAGTTTCCTTCAGTATCGGGTCCGGCCTGACGCCAGATCTCAAGTGTCAGTTTCATTACTTGTAGTTCCTTGCCATCAGAGGGATCGAATCGAAGTACAGGGGTTCCGCGTGGCGGATGAACTCGCCCTCACCGGCGGGCTCCCACGCAGAGACGAAGCACCAGTTCTCGTCGTCACGCTCCGCCTCACCGTCGTCGGTGAGGTGGTCCATGCGGTAGTGGGCACCGCAAGACTCGTCACGGTCGAGAGCGTCGACGCACATCAACTCGCCCAAGTTGATGTAATCAACCAGGCGAATTGCTGCCTCGAGCGTCTGGTTCATGTCATTCGGGGTGCCAGGAATGGAAATGTTGGTCCAGAAATCCTCACGCAGCGCGCGAATCTTGCGGATACCCTCCTGGAGGCCTTCCACCGTGCGAGACACACCGCAGTACTCGTAGAGGATGTCACCGAGCTGCTCGTGGAAGTATTCCGGGCCGTGCGGCTCGGGGCCACGAACGCTCATGAGGCGCTCGATCATGTCCTTGGTGCGCTCAACAGCCTCAACAGCCTCCGGGGAGTCCGTCGCGGGCGCATCGACACCGAGATGGTTGGCCAGGTAATTCGGAATGGTAAATGGGAGGGTAAACCAGCCGTCGACAGATGCCGACAACAGCGAGTTCGCGCCGAGGCGGTTGGCGCCGTGGTAGGTCCAGGAGCACTCGCCGGCGGCGAACAGGCCGTCAATGGAGGTCATCTCGTTGAAATCGGTCCACAAACCACCCATGGTGAAGTGAACAGTCGGCGCAATGCGCATCGGGGCCTTGTACGGATCCTCGCCCGTGGAGTCCTCGTACATCTCAAACAGGTTCGAGTAGCGTTCGCGGATCGTCCCCTCACCGAGGCGCTCAATGGCGTCGGAGAAGTCCAGGTACGCAGAGTTGCGCAGCGGGCCGACACCGTAGCCATCGTTGAGCTGTTGGGAAATCGCGCGGGAGGCGACGTCGCGGGGCACCAAGTTACCGAAGGCAGGGTAGCGACGCTCCAGGAAGTAGTCGCGCTCATCTTCCGGGATGGAGTTCGGGTCGCGGTCGTCTTCTTTCTTCTTCGGGGTCCAAATGCGGCCGTCGTTACGCAGCGACTCCGACATCAGCGTCGTCTTCGCCTGCCACTTAGCATTGACCGGCAGACCCGTCGGGTGGAACTGGATAAAGCATGGCGAGGCTAAGTAAGCACCTCGCTCATAGGCGCGCATCATGGCGGAGGCATTGGAGTTCTTCGCCAAGGTCGTCTTGTGGTAGACGTTGCCGTAGCCGCCGGTGGCCAAGATAACGGCGTGGCCGGTAAATGGGGTGATCTCACCCGTGATGAGGTTACGGGTCACGATGCCCTTGCAGTGCTTCGAGCCCTCCTGCTCCGTGATGATCAGATCCATCAGGTCGTGGTGGGTAAAGATCTCCACGTTGCCCAAGTGAATCTGGCGCTGGAGCGCAGAAGCCGTGGAAAGCTGGAGCTGCTGACCCGTTTGGCCACGGGTGTAGTAAGTGCGCGAGACTTGGACGCCACCGAAGGAGCGGGTGGCGAGGGTGCCGCCGTACTCGCGGGCGAACGGGGCGCCGATGGCGTTCATGTGGTCGATCACGCGGACCGACTCGATAGCTAGGCGCCAGCAGTCGGACTCACGGCAGCGGTAGTCGCCGCCCTTGACGGTGTCTTTGACGTGGCGGTAAGCACCGTCGTTGTCGACCTTCTTGCCGCGGGCGGAGTTCACACCACCCTGCGCGGCGATGGAGTGCGCGCGACGCGGGGCGTCGTGATAGGTAAATGCTTTGACGTTGTAGCCGAGCTCACCGAGGGCGGCTGCAGCAGCGCCACCGGAAAGGCCGGTGCCGACGACAAGGACGGTGAACTTGCGACGGTTCAGCGGGGAGACCAAGTTCATGTGGTCTTTCTGGTACTCCCACATGTCCTTCATGCGGACTTCATCGCGGTTCGGCTCGGCGGCGTCAAGGATGTGGCCGGGGGTCACACCTTCAACGGCAGATGCCGGCTGACGGAATTCTTTAGTGGCGGCCGCGGATTTTGGTGTTGCGGCCGTGGTCGCCTCAGCGGTGCCGGCTGAAGAAGTGGTGCTGCCGGAGCCTTGAGCGTGGTGAGGGGTAGTCATGTGAATGTTCTCCTAATCAGCCTTTACCGAGTAAATCCTGGGACCCAGCCAAGCATGATCGCCAATGGCATGACGACGTTGCCAAGCACAACGATGGCCGGGAGGATGTAGGCCAGCACAACCATGATTGCGTGGCCGCGCTTGCCCAGCCAGCCCAGGTCGGATACCGCGAGGTAGATGCCGTGGGTCAGATGCAGAAGTAGGGCGAGGTTCGCGATGACGTAAATCAGGGCGACCCACCAGCGGCTCGGTGCGAAAGTGGCCAACATGTTGTCGCGCACCGCGCCGTGGACGAACTCGTTGCTGGCAACCACGTCGCCGATTGTCAGATCAAGAATGTGAAAGACAACGAACAAGAGCAGGATTATGCCGGTGATTAGCATTGAGCGGGTCGCTGTCGACTGCCAGCCACCCATCAGTCCGGTGCGCTTGAACTTGCCACGGGAGCGGGAGGAGCGCGAGTGCAAAGCGAAAGCACCCCACACGTGCGCCACCAGGGCAGCGAGGAGCACGATGCGGATGATCCACAGCAGTGCGCCGGCCGGGAACAGTGGCTCGCCCATGGTGCGCAAGAAGTGCGCGTATTCGTCGATGGGGGCGACGCCGTTGGCATGCAGCGGCATGAAGATCTTGAGGTTTCCGACCATGTGGCCGAGGACGAAAAGACCGAAAAGAAGGCCAGTGACGGCCATTACGAGTTTCAATGCCCACGTCGGGACGCTTGGCCGCTCGCGCAGCGGCTTTTCAGTGATTTTTCCGTGACGAATTGCGTCACGATCTGCATGTTGAACAGTCATGGCACCTCCAGTGTTGGTTCTCACTTTACGAAACGCGCCGGACGTTCACATATTCAACGCTGGCTTGCTACCCGCGCTCGCAGCCGCGGAAGGTTCGCTCGCTGCCGGGGGCGCGCGGCCCCTCGGGCAGCTCGTGTGTCACTCCCAGCACTTTCAATGTCCACTTTGTCACAATCGCCCATTTTGTGACCTTCATCACTGTCAAGCGCTACCTTAGTGGACACCCCCACCATTTCCCCCGAAGGGTGTCAATCTTTCGACTGTTAGTCAACCCTTAGTCCCAACTGGTTGTTGCAGGGGATAAGGCAAGAAAACCTCCGCCGTATTTTTCTCTACACTGGACACCATGGCTCAAGACACCAATTCAGCAACCCGAGTAATTGACGCACCCGCTTCCGTACTCTTCGACCTTTTGTCGAACCCAGACCGCCACGCCGAAACCGACAATTCCGGCATGGTTGTCTCCAGCGATAAGGCCGAGCGCCTCAAGGCCGTCGGCGACCAGTTCACCATGAACATGACCAAGGAAGACGGCGACTTCCAAACCCTCAACGAGGTCTTTGCCATTCAAGAAAACAAGGTCATTGGCTGGAAGAACATTGAAAACCTCACCGCTGGCGTGCGCGTGGGCGCAAAATGGCTCTACGAACTGGAGTCCGAGGACGCTGATCACACCCGCGTTACCGTGACCTACGACCGCTCCGATATCGAGTCCGACCAGGTACGAGCCCTGTCCGAGAAGTTTGACGATGACTTCCTCGAAACCAGCCTCGACGCCGTCGCGGTAGCTGTCTCCGATAAGTAGGTCCTGCGACTTATACAAACCAAAACAAGCCCACCGCTTCGCGGTGGGCTTGTTTTATGCGCTTGACTCAGGTCAATCCTAGAGGTTAATCATGTGGCCTTCGACGCCGTGCGCTACTTCCTTTAGCACCTCCGACAGTGTCGGGTGGATGTGGATGTTGCGCGCAATTTCGCCTGCGGTCAGGTCGAATCGCTGCGCCAGGGTGATCTCCGGCAGCAGTTCAGAGACGTGCGCTCCGACGAGGTGAGCGCCCAAGATCTCGCCGAACTCTGCGTCGGCGATGAGTTTGCCAAAACCCTGCGCTTCCGCCAGGCCGAGGGCTTTGCCGTTCGCGGTGAAGGGGAAGGTAGCGACCTTGATCTCGCGGTCCGGCCACTTCTGCTTTGCCTGCTCCTCGGTGTAGCCCATGGATGCAACCTGCGGGTTGCAGAAGGTGGCGCGGGGGGTCATCATGTAGTCCTCGATGACCATGGTTTCCTCGCCTGCGATGACCTCCGCAGCAATGACACCCTGCGCTTCGGCAACGTGGGCTAGTTGGAGCTTCGCGGTGACGTCCCCAATCGCGTAAATGTGATCGACGTTAGTGCGCATGTGATCATCGATGGCGATCGCGCCGCGCTCGGTCAGCTCAACCCCCGTGTTTTCAAGGCCATAACCCTCGACTCGCGGTGCGAAACCGACGGAGATCATGACGCGGTCAACGGTGAGAGTCTCGGTCGTGTCAGTGCCGTTTTTTTGCACGTCAACTTCGACGGAGTCGCCGTTGTCGCGGACTGCGGTGGTGGCGTGGCCAGTCATCAGCTTCACGCCGAGTTTCTTGTACGCCTTGGCAATTTCCTTAGACACGTCCTTGTCCTCGTTCGGCAGGACGCGATCCATGTACTCAATGACCGTCACGTCGACGCCGTAGTTGGACAAAACGTAGGCAAACTCCATGCCGATGGCCCCGGCTCCCACAATGACCATCTTTTTCGGGGCCTCCGGGTTGAGGATCTGCTCCTCGTAGGACACGACGTTGTCCGAAAGCTCGATGCCCGGCAGGGTGCGCACGACGGAGCCGGTGGCGATGATGCAGTCATCAAAGGTGACGGTCTTGCCCTTATCATCACCCTCGGTAATTTCGATGGTTTGTGCATCCTTGAAGGAGCCGAAACCGTTGATCTCGGTGATCTTGTTCTTCTTCATCAGGTAGTGGACACCGCCGACGATTTTTTCCGACACGCCGCGGGAGCGTTTGTGCGCATCGGCGTAATCGAACTCGACATCGCCCTTAATGCCGAAGGTTTTCGCATCATGGTTGAAGATGCTGGCAACTTCAGCGTTTTTGATCAGCGATTTGGACGGAATACAGCCCACGTTCAGGCAGACACCGCCCCAGTATTGCTTCTCTACAACAGCAACTTTTTTGCCTAGCTGTGCAGCGCGGATGGCGGCGACGTAGCCACCGGGGCCCGCACCGAGTACAACAACGTCAAAATGTTCATTACTCACGCCCCACAGAATACGTGGCTTGCAGCATGGTGGGTAGGTGGAGTTGAAAAACATGGCCGGTGTTTGGCAGTCCGCATGTAATGTTCGGATTCTCTGGCAAGATATGGCGAAGGAAGCCAGTCCGTCGTTAAGAAGTGAGTATCGCCCGTGAAGATCACACGTCCAGCTATCGCCGCTGTCGCCGCCATTGCCATCGCCGCCGGCACAATCCCCACCGTGTCCCACCTCACCGCATCTTCGCCCATCGAGGATCCCGCGGTGAGCTTCGAGCAGGCGCAGATGGTGCCGGCTGTCGACGACACCACGGTGATCAACACCCCGACCAGCGAGTCCGAAGCGCCAAGCGAGGAAACCTCCACGGTTTCTGAATCCAAGTCCACCGAGCCAACTGCAACCGGAATTGCAAGCACCAAGTCCGCCGCGGTTGTGCCGCCGGAGTCGAGCCAGTTAAAGAACATGCCCACCGAGCCTTCCGCTGCTGCCCACGTCGCCAACGCGCCGGTCGAGCTCACCGTGGCACCGAAGGATTACAAGGGCAACAACCAGGAATGGTTTGAGATTCTTGAGAGGATCAAGCCGGTGTACACGGGGCCGTCTCCGTGGAAGGCCGTGCAGGTGCGCTCGGCCTCCATGGGCCGTGACATTCCTGTCGCGGTGCGCTACGCCACGGATGAAAACGGCAACCGGGTCACTAACGCCCCGACCATTTACCTGCTCAACGGCGCCGGCGGCTCCGAGCAAAACACTGACTGGATTGCGAAGAACTTCGCTAATAAGCAGTCCAAAAACGGTGTCGAGGATATCTTTGGTGACCAGGGCATTAACGTGGTCATCCCGATGGAGGGTGCCTTCTCCTACTACGTCAACTGGTTGGAGACTCCGAAGCAGAGCACTTACTACAAGGGTGAGCAGAAGTGGGCGACGTTTTTGGGCGAGGAGCTGCCCGCCTCCATCGACCCCTATCTGAACTCTAATGGCCGCAACGCGATCGTCGGTTTCTCAATGTCGGCAACGTCCTCCCTGTTGTTGGCGGAGCAGTACCCGAACAGGTTTGACGCTGTCGGTTCTTTCTCCGGCTGTGCCGCCACCTCCACCTCGCTGCCTTGGTTTGCTTCTCAGCTCACGCTCAACCGCGGCGGAACCACCCCGGAACAGTTGTGGGGCCCGATGGGTTCGGATTACAACCGCTACAACGATGCTTTGGTCAACTCGGAGAAGCTGCGCGGCAAGGCCATCTACGTCTCCAATGGTTCGGGTCTGGGTGGTGAGACTGACACGTCCTCTAACGCGGGTGTGGAAGGCGCTTTTACCCTCCAGGTCGAAGGTGGCGTTATTGAGGGGCTGACCAATTCGTGTACTCACGATCTGCGTGCGAAGCTAAACAGCCAAGGCATTCCGGCTACGTTCAAGTTCCGCAACACAGGAACTCACTCCTGGCCGTATTGGAAGGACGATTTGAAGGAGTCCTGGGAGACTGTGATTAAGCCGAAGATGCTCGGCTAAACACGAAAAACCGCCCTTCAGGAGAAGGGCGGTTTTTGCTTTGTTCCTCGCTGTTTTAGAACAGGCCCATGCCAAGGGCGATCTGGGAGGAGGTGGAGGATCCGAAGTGGATCAGGGCGCCGAGGATTTCGTTGATCATCAGTTGGATGGCTTCCATGGATTTTCCTTAACTTCTCGGAAACGTGCGGTTTGTACTACCTGTAGGTCGTCGGTGACTGGTTCATTGTTACACGCCCCCCAATAAGAAGTAACATTTTTCACACAAATCACAATAGTAACAGTGTCGGGGCTTAAACCTGCCACTAATTTCGCTACATTAACCGAGATTGATTAATTCGCTACACGCAGCTTGAAAAGAAGGATGAAACCGCCCATGAGCATCAAGCGTTCGCTCGCCGTGGTCGCCACCACGCTCTGCCTCGCCCTCGGCTTCTGTCCTGCATCCGCCTCCGCCCAGGAAGGCACAGTTAAGGGATGGGACGCCCCGGCTGACCCGCCGAAGATCGTCGCCACCGGCCAACCGCAAACCTGGGTTCAACAGGTCGACCACACAACCGTCCTGTCCTACAAGGTCTACTCCCCCTCGATGGGCCGCGACATCCCTATCGCCGTCATCCCGGCGACCGACGCCAACGGCAACCGTGTCGCCAAAGCCCCCATCATCTACTTACTCAACGGTGCCGGAGGGGCAGAGCAAGACGCGGACTGGCTGACCAAGTTCACCACCCGCGACTTCTTCCGCGGCAAAGGCGTCAACGTGGTCATCCCCCAGGCGGGCGCGTTTTCTTACTACACCGACTGGGTAAAAGACGACGTCAAATCCGATTACATCAACGGCCCGCAAAAGTGGGAGACGTTCCTGACTAAGGAACTGCCGGGCCCGATCGAGCGCACCTTAAACGCGGATCAGCGCCGCGCCATCGTGGGCTTTTCCATGTCCGGCACCTCCTCTTTGGTGCTGCCGGCGCACAACCCGGGGTTCTACGCCGCCGCCGCTTCCTTCTCCGGCTGCGCTGCCACCGCTTCCCCACACGCCTATAATTACGCCCGCCTGACCGTCAACCGCGCCTCACGCGCGGGTGATTACAGAACCGTCACCCCCGAGATGATGTGGGGCCCGATGGGTGGGCCGTACAACGGCTATAACGACGCCCTCGCCAACGCTGCGAAGCTACGCGGAACCGCCCTCTACATTTCCTCCGGTACCGGCCTGGCCTCCGAAACAGACATGGTGGGCTACCTCATCGGCCAAGGCGCCCCGGCGCCCGTGGCTTCAATAGGCGCTGCCCAACTGCAAATCGAAGGAGGTGTGATCGAAGCGGCCGTAAACCAGTGCTCGCATGATCTGCGTGCGAAGCTGGATTCGCTCGGCATCCCCGCTCACTACGAGTTCCGCAACAAGGGCACACACTCTTGGCCGAACTGGCGGCAGGACATCCAGCGCTCGTGGTTTAGCACCATCGCACCAGCCTTCGGAATGTAGGCCACCTTGCAGGGGCGCGTTATGCTTGCGTAGATGAGTTTCCACAGGCTGCGCTCCACTCCCGTCCCCGGTACCCGCGACGAGTACACCGGTGTGGACTTCAATCTGGGGTTTCATGTCCGCCACTACGATCTGGACATCGACTACAAGGTCGGCCCCAACCGGCTCGATGGCGTGGCGACGCTGACGCTGAGCAACTGGCGCGATCTGGACCACATGACGCTGGACTTGCACGAAGCCATGACGGTCCGCAAAGTCTGGGCCTCTAACGGGGTGACCATTGCGCGTTTTCGCCAGTCGGGAGGCAAGCTACGGATTGCGTTTTCTCACCCCGTGCCCGTCGACACCGAGTTCAAACTCACCATCCGCTATACGGGCAACCCATCCACGCGCCGCACCTTGTGGGGTGCGCTCGGGTGGGAAGAACTCAGCAACGGCTCGCTGGTGGCCAACCAGCCCAACGGGGCCTCAACGTGGTTTCCCTGCGACGACACACCAGATGAGAAGGCGACGTACTCTTTCAACGTGCGCGCTGACCGCGGCTACACGGCCGTGACTAACTTCACCTCGAAACCGATGGCGACCTACCTGGCCACCCTTCAAATCGGCGCCTATACCCGCCACCAGTTGGGTCCCGATACTTTCGCTTGGTTGCCGCCAGGTGAAGCTGCGAAAGACTTAGCCAAGCAGCAGGAGATGCTGGATTTCTTCCGTGGTGTCTTCGGCCCTTACCCCTTCGAGCGCTACGAGGTGATAGTGACGGAGGATCCGTTGGAGATCCCCTTGGAGGCCCAGGGCATGGCAATTTTCGGCCGCAATCACCTGCTTCGCAACGAGCGGTTAATCGCGCACGAGCTGGCCCATCAGTGGTTTGGCAATTCCCTGGGGATCGCCCAGTGGAACGATATTTGGCTCAATGAAGGTTTCGCCTGCTACGCCGAGTGGTTGTGGGCTGAGCACAAGGGCACTCCGATTGATGTTTCGGTGCGTGAGCACTACGACAAGCTCACCCCGCAACGTTTTGTGCTGGCTGATCCGGGCCCGCGCCACATGTTCGATGACCGCGTGTATAAGCGTGGCGCGATCACGTTGCATGCTCTGCGGCGCCACCTGGGCGATGAGAGTTTCTTTTCTGCCGTGCGAGACTACGTGGCGCGCAATGCTCATGGTGTTGTGGAGCCTTTTGACCTGGTCAACGCGATGAGTGCTTATGGGGCGGGCATAGAGGACCTTTTGGATGCTTGGTTGAACCACCCCGAACTTCCGGAGTGCCCGTGAGAAGTCTGTCGCTTGCTACGGTTTTTGCGGCCCTGTCGGGCTTTGTCGTTTTGTGGGTGGCCAGCTGGGCTTTGGATGCTGCGACGGATTACCGCTATTTCGCGGCCTTCTGGGGATTGTTTTTCGCGTCCGCCGGACTGATCGACGGCATCACTCACGAAACCACCCGCGCCGTGGCAACGCAGCGCGACACGGGCACGCTTGGCGACGCCTCCCCGTGGCGCACCGGCCAGTTCCTCTCCCTGGCTGTCTTCGCCGCCGCCCTTCTCGCTGGCAGCGCCTTCATGGTCAAGGTTGTGCCCACCGACACCGCGCAGGCAACCGCCCTGCTGCTTTTCGGCTTAATCAGCTACGTCTTCCAGGCTGTCCTTTCCGGGGTTTTGAGTGGGGCGAAGCTGTGGGAGCGCTACGCCGGGCTCATCGCCTTCGACTCGGGAATCAGACTGGTCTTGGCGGTGGTGGCCTGGTGGGCCGGGTGGGGGCTTGAGGCATTCTTGTTCATCACCGTAGTTGGGGCGCTGAGCTGGGTGCTGTTTTTGCGAAATAAAGTGCGGGCGAGGGTGGACGTCGACAAGCGTGTCTTTGCCCGGCGCGTCGGTTCCGCAATGCTGGCCTCGGGCGCATCCGCAGCGTTGATCACGGGTTTTCCCACGGCGGCCAACGCAGCTTTCGACCTGTCCGAAGGCGCGGTGGTCGCAGCGACCATCAACGCGGTCATGCTCACCCGCGCCCCCGTGCTCGTGCCGCTGCAACGCTTCCAAGCCGCGCTGGTGGTGCGGTTTGTGGAGCAGCGTGAGCGGATCTTCGCCGCCCTTGCCGCCCCAATCGGAATCGTCCTCGGCGTCGGAATAGTCGGTTTCGGTGCCGCTTACTTGCTCGGCCCGGCGGTTTTACGGCTCGCTTTCAAACCGGAGTTATTTGTCGACGGGATCACGCTAGGTTTTCTCACCTTCGCTTCGGCGTTTATGGGCGCGCTGATGATTACGGGCGTCGCGGTGCTCGCCCAGGAAAGTCACGGCTGGTACGTCGCCGGCTGGGTCGTGGCCTCAGTCGTCGCCTTCGCGCTTCTTTTCCTGCTGCCTTATAGTGTGCCCACCACCGTTATCGCCGCCTTATTCGCCGGACCTATCGTCGGCTGCGCGGTCCACGCGGCGGGTCTGGCACGCTCCGTATAGTTGGATTTCATGGGAAGAATGATGGTTACCGGCGGCGCCGGATTCATCGGGGCAAATTTCGTGCGCATGGTCCGCTCACGCGACATCGCCGAAGTCGTTGTGCTCGACGCGCTGACCTACGCAGGCAACCGCGCAAACCTCGAGGGCGTTGACGCGGAGTTCGTCCACGGCAACATCACGGATAAGGAGCTAGTCAACGACCTCATCGCAGACTGCGACACCGTCGTGCATTTCGCCGCCGAATCCCATAACGACAATTCGCTGGCCGACCCCTCCCCTTTCGTGTCCACCAATGTGGTGGGCACCTTCACCCTTTTGGAGGCGGTGCGCGCGCACGGGGCGCGGCTGCACCACATCTCCACCGACGAGGTTTTCGGCGATTTGCCTGTTTCCGGCGAGGAAAAATTCACCGAAACCACCCCTTACAACCCCTCCAGCCCGTACTCGGCGACGAAGGCCAGCTCCGACCACCTGGTGCGGGCATGGATCCGCAGCTTCGGCATCAACGCCACAATCTCGAACTGTTCAAACAACTACGGGCCGTACCAGCACGTAGAAAAGTTCATCCCCCGCCAGATCACCAACATTTTGGACGGCAGGAAAGCCAAGCTCTACGGCTCGGGCGCCCAGGTGAGGGACTGGATCCACGTCGACGACCACAACGATGCCGTCTTGGCCATTGTGGAGCGCGGCAGACCTGGGGAAACCTACAATATCGGCGCCAACCACCCGAAGGTGAGCAACAAGGAGGTCATCGAACTGATCTGTGAGCTGATGGGCGGCGAGTACGAGCACGTTCAAGACCGCCCGGGACACGACCAGCGCTACACCATTGACACCACCAAGATCACTGCCGAACTGGGGTGGCGGCCCCGCTTCACGGAGAACTTGCGGGACGGGTTGGAAAAAACCATCGCCTGGTACCGCGAAAATGAGCTGTGGTGGCGTGGTGTCAAAGGTGACGTCGAGAAGCGATACGCAGAAAGCGGGCAATAAGGATGCGCACTCCAATCGAAGGCCTCGAAATCCACGAATTGAACGTCCTTGCCGACAACCGCGGATGGTTCAAAGAGAACTGGGCCGGGCAGGCGCTTCGGCCCGTACAAAACAACGTCAGTTTCAACGCGAAACGCGGCACCACCCGCGGCATGCATGCAGAACCCTGGGATAAGTGGGTCTCCGTCGCCGCCGGGCGCGTGTTCGGCGCGTGGATAGACATGCGGGAAGGCTCACCAACTTACGGCGAGAAATACGGCGTGGAAATCGGGCCCGGCACCGCAGTGTTCGTCCCCCGCGGCGTGGCCAACGGCTTCCAGGCTTTGGAAGATGCGACAAGCTACATCTACCTCGTCAACGAGCGCTACGACCCCGACGGGCAGTACGCGTATTGCTCCCTCCACGACATCGAGTGGCCGCTTGCGCCCACTGAGCTTTCCGCAGCCGACCGCACCCACCCCACGTTTCGCGCAGCCACCCCGGTCAAACCGCGCCGCATTTTGGTCACGGGCGCCAACGGCCAACTTGGTCGCGCACTGCAAAGAATCTATTCCGAGAAGGAAGCGGAGTTTTTCAGCCGCGCGCAGCTCGACATTACCGATCTGTCCGGGGTGGACTGGTCGCGCTACTGGGCGGTCATTAACTGCGCGGCGTACAACGACGTCAACGGCGCCGAAGCTGACCAAGCGACAGCGTGGCGAGTCAACTCCAGCGCCGTCGCCGAGCTGACAAGGCTAACCAATGAACATGACCTGACCTTGGTTCACGTCTCCAGCGACTACATATTCGATGGCACGGTCGAAGTCCACACCGAAGATGAGGCTCCTTCTCCCCTGTCGGTTTATGGGGCGTCGAAAGCCGCGGGCGATCTCGCCGCCCAACTGGCCCGCAAACACTATGTGGTGCGCACCTCATGGGTCTTTGGGGAGGGCGCGAACTTCATGGACACGATGGCGGATCTGTGCGAGCGCGGGGTGAGCCCGAAGGTGATCTCGGACCAGCGCGGTCGCCCCACCTCCGCCGAAGACCTGGCCAAGGCAATCGCGCACCTTTTGAAAGTCGGTGCGCCGTTCGGTGTCTACAACGTATCTTCCGACGGCGATGTGGCCTCCCGCGACGAAATTGCCATGGCGGTATTCATCGGCTGCGGCAGTGATGCCAGTAAGGTTGTGCCGGTGAGCACGCAGCAGTACGCCGAGCTGGTGAGCCCGGAGGCACCCCGCCCGAAGGAGTCGACGCTTTCTTTGGACAAAATCAAGGCCACCGGTTTCACGCCGAGTAACTGGCGTGCCGAACTCGCGCTGCATTTAGGGGACCGATGAAGGGCATCATTCTCGCTGGCGGCTCCGGCACCCGCTTGTACCCGATCACGCAGGGCATTTCGAAGCAGCTCATGCCCATCTACGACAAGCCGATGATCTACTATCCGCTGAGCACTCTCATCAGCGCGGGTGTGAGAGAAATCCTTGTCATCACGACACCTGAGGACGCGCACGCTTTTCGACGCCTCCTTGGCGATGGCTCCCAGTTCGGCATCATGCTCGACTACGCCATCCAACCTTCCCCTGACGGTTTGGCCCAGGCCTTCATCATCGGCGAGGACTTTATCGGCGCGGATTCTGTCGCGCTCGTGCTCGGCGACAACATTTTCGAAGGCGCCGGCTTTTTCCAAACTCTGGCCGGGATCCACGACGTCGACGGCGGCGCCATCTTCGCCTATGAGGTGTCCGACCCAACTCGCTACGGTGTTGTCTCTTTCAACCCCGACGGCACCGCCACCTCGATTGAGGAAAAACCGGACAACCCGCGCTCTAACTTCGCCGTGGCTGGTTTGTATTTTTACGACAACAGTGTCGTCGAGATTGCCAAGTCCGTCGAGCCGAGTGATCGCGGGGAGCTAGAAATCACCAGCGTCAACGAGGCGTATCTGCAGGCGGGCCGGTTGAAAGTCCATCGCCTGCACCGAGGTGATGTGTGGTTGGACACCGGCACGATCGATTCGATGTCGGAAGCTAGCGCCTATGTCGAGGTGATCCAAAAGCGCACCGGCACCATCATCGGTTCGCCCGAGGTGGCCGCCTATAGGGAAGGGTTCATTTCCCGCGCGGAGCTCACCGCGCTTGCTCAGGCGACACTGAAATCTGGCTACGGGCATTATCTTCTCGACGCCGCCCGCGACTAAGATAAGCGCCCGTGAGCACCGTTTCTGCCCTCCTGTCCGCCTACCGGAACACCCCGGTGGCGGAGCTGACCGCCGCGCTTGATTCCTTGCTCTCGCAAACACGGCGGGCCGATGAGATCGTCTTGGTCTACGACGGCCCCGTCTCCGCGGAGGTTGAGCGGGCCGTCCAAACCTATGCGGGGGATGTTCGCACCGTGGCCCTGCCCGTCAACGTCGGGCTCGGCCCGGCTCTGCAGGCGGGTTTGGACACCATTTCCTCCACCTACGTGCTGCGCCTCGACACCGACGACATCGCCGCACCTGACCGGCTTGCTACCCAGCTCGCTTTTTTGGAGGACCACCCCGAGGTTGCTGCCCTGGGGACGGCGGTTGCCGAGTTCGAAACGGACGATCAGATCGGCTCTAAGTTAAAAACCCGGGCCCTCCCCGAAACCCACGCCGCGCTAGCCCGCTACGCCCGCATTAACTCTCCCCTGAACCACCCCTCGGTGATGTTTCGCACCGCGGAGGTCAAAAACGTGGGCGGCTACAAAGGTGTTCATTTCATGGAAGATTACGACCTGTGGGCGCGCCTTATCGCTTCCGGCCAGCAGCTTCACAACCTGCCTGAACCGCTTACCTTTTTCCGGGTCAACGCCGCCCAATTCGCCCGCCGCACCGGCAAAGAGATGTTCGCCGCGGAGAAACAGCTCCAAAGCAACCTGGTTTCTTACGGCCTCGTCTCCCCCTTTCGGGCGCGGCTAAACTACCTCATACGCTCCGCTTACCGCCTTTTGCCCACCGCGGTGCTCACGCGTGTATACGCCAAACTTTTCCACCGCGAGGGGTAATCTGGTCGCTGGTATGAAAACAACGCAGGACTTCCGGGACACCTGGCTGATCGTCCCCTGCTTCAACGAGGGGCCCGTCATCGAGCAGGTTATCGCGCATGCCCGGAAGACGTTTCCGAACATCGTCGCGGTCAACGACGGCTCCTGGGACAACTCGGCCACCGCGATCCTTGCCGGCGGCGCCCACCTGGTGAGCCACCCGGTAAACCTCGGCCAAGGCGCCGCGATCCAAACCGGGGTGGAATACGCCCGCGCGCAGCCGGGTGCACAGTTTTTTGTCACCTTCGACGCCGACGGCCAACACCAGGTCAAAGACGTCGTTCGCATGGTCAACCGGCTGCGTCAGGAACCAATCGACATCGTGGTGGGGACCCGCTTCGCCGGCCAGGAAAATTCCGAAGTTCCGTGGCTCAAACGCGCCGTACTTAAAACTGTTGTTGTCCTCTCTCCACGCACCCGCAGGCTAGGGCTTAGCGACGCCCACAATGGCCTGCGCGCCTTTAACCTGAAGGTGGCCCAAGAGATGAACATCCGAATGAACGGCATGTCCCACGCCTCGGAGATCGTCGCCATGATCGACAAGTTGAATTGGCGGGTCGCCGAGGAACCCGTCGACATCCTCTACACCGAGTATTCGATGAGCAAGGGGCAATCCCTCATCAACGGCGTCAACATCTTGGCCGATGAAATCGTTGCACGGAGGCTGCCATGATCCAGGTACTTCTACTTCTGGCTGCGGCGGGATTGGTGGCGTACTTCTTCGCCAACCGTCGTAAAGCAAATGCCAAAGCTTGGGTGAAAATCGGCTTCGTCACGTTAGTTTTCGCCGCTGTCTGGGCCATTCTGCGCCCCGACGACATCACCGTTATCGCCAATTGGCTCGGAGTCGACCGCGGCACCGACCTCATGCTTTACGTGCTGATCATCGCCTTTTTCTTCACCACATTGTCCACCTGGACCCGCTTCCGCGAGCAAGAGCTGCGCTACGCCCGACTGGCCCGCGCGATCGCGCTGCAAAACGCGATCACGCCAGACAATAGGGATTAGGCGCGGAACTTGCGTGCCGTTTGCCACACACCCGGCTGCGCGTTTTAATAACCGCGACGGATCCATTCCTCCAGGTGAGGGGCCTCCTGGCCAATGGTCGTGTGGTCACCGTGGCCGGTGCGCACGATCGTTTGGGAAGGCAGATCGAGCACGCGCTTTTGCAACGACTCAATGATGGTGTCGAAGGAGGAGTAGGAACGCCCCGTCGCCCCCGGCCCGCCCTGAAAGAGGGTATCCCCAGAGAACAACTCCTCTGCCTCCTGCGCGTAAAGCACGATGGAGCCCGGCGAGTGACCCGGGGTGGACAAAACCTTTAGATGAGTGCCGGCGATGTCAAAGACCTGGCCGTCCTCGACGGGGGTGAAGGTGAAATCGGGGTTCGCCTCACGCCAAAGCATGTCGTCGCCGGGGTGGAGGTACACGGGGGCGTCAACCAGCGTGCTCAATTCTGGGGCCACATCGATGTGATCGTTGTGGCCGTGGGTTGCGATAATCCCTTTGACATGCCGATCCCCCACAGCGCGCGCGATGGCCTGCGCATCGTGAGCAGCATCAATGATGTAGACCTCCGTGGCGTCGCCGACAACCCAGACGTTATTGTCCACCTCCCATTCGCCGCCATCGAGCTTGAACAGCCCGGAGGTGACAACGTTGTCAATGTGCAAAGACATTGGCTTTTCCTCCCTACTTGTACTCGACGACGCTGCGCAAAACGTCGCCGCGTTTCATCTTTGCAAAAGCTTCCTCCACATCAGCCGGGCCGATGCGCTCGGAGACGAACTCGTCGAGCGGGAAACGACCCTGCATGTGCAGGTCTACGTAGGTCGGGAAATCACGCTCCGGCAAACAGTCCCCGTACCACGCCGGCTTGATGGAACCACCGCGGCCATAGACGTCGATCGCGGGGATGTCGATGTGGTCGGTCATGTTCGGAACCCCCACCATCACCATGCGCCCGGCGTGGTCGCGAGAGTAGAAAGCCTGGCGCCAGGTTAGCTGAATCCCGACAGCGTCGATGGAGACATCCGTGCCGAATCCACCTGTTAACGCGCGCACGGCCTCGATGACCTCCTCCTCGCTCATACCCTGAGAACAGATGGAGTGGGTGGCACCGAAGGTCTTGGTGGCGGCGTCACATTTGCGCTGATCCAGGTCCACCCCAATGATTGTTGTGGCGCCCGCCAAGTGGGCGCCGGCAACGGCGGCCAAACCGACGCCACCGAGGCCAAAAACCACCACGGACTCGCCGCGCTGGACTCCGCCGGTGTTGACCGCCGCGCCCAAGCCGGCCATGATGCCGCAGCCGAGCAGGCCCGCGGCAGCGGGGTCCGCCTGCGGGTCAACCTTTGTGCATTGCTTCTCATGCACCAGGGTTTTATCCGCGAAGGAACCGATCCCAAGGGCCGGGGTTAACACAGTGCCGGCCTCATCGTTGAGCGTCATCGGTTGGGAGGCGTTGTGGGTGTTGAAGCAGTTCTTGGTGTCGCCTTTGCGGCAGGCGCGGCACTCTCCACACACTGCCCGCCAGTTTAGGACGACAAAATCGCCGACGGCGACGTGCTCGACGTCGCTGCCGACGGACTCAACGACACCCGCCGTTTCGTGCCCCAGCAGGAAAGGAAAATCGTCGGCGATATCGCCGTCACGGTACGCCAGATCGGTGTGGCACACACCCGTGGCCTGGACTTTTACTATTACATCATGGGGGCCCGGGTCGGGTATGCGGATCTCCACAAGTTCGACGGGGGCTCCCTTTTCGCGGGCAATGACACCAGAAACAATTTCAGTCATGCCCACAAGGGTAATGAAAATTCGTTGAAAACGCTTTCCCTTTGCTTAAGATCCAGCAATCACGTTGGCCACGTGCTGGTGCCCGCGCGCGTTGACGTGGATGGGCAGGTTGCCCGGGCCGCCATAGAAATCAACAAAACCAGCCCACATGCGCAGGTGGTCCGGGGCACACATGTGGCTGTTCCAGGTGGAAGGCTTGAGGTCCACAAACTCCGTGCCGGTGGCGCGAGCGGCGTCGACCATCATCCACTGCGCCTGGTCCTCCCACTTCCTCACCTGCGGGAAAGGTGTGGAGTCCGCGACGTTCGGTGCGATGTGGAACAGGCAAACACGATCGCCGGCTGTCACCTTCGGGTAGCCGACGAACTGGATCCGTGCGTTCGGGGCGGCAGCGCGGATCTTGGCAATTTGCGGCCTCATGTAGTTGACAAAGTCGGCGCGGACAGCCCCGTCCGGGCGGGAGTCGTTGTTGTAGGTGTCGTTGAAGCCGGTGGAGATGATTACGCGGGCGGTGTTGCGGTTTAGCCCGCCGTCGCGAAGCGCGCGATCAACTTGAGAGAAAAGTTGCGGGCCGGGAGAAATGGTCGTGGTGCCGCTGCAGGAGTAGTCGTAGGCAGCAAGGCCCAGCTTTTGCGCGGCGAGGCGACCCCAGCTCGACGGGTTCTGCGGGCACCAGACGTTGACGTCGGAGGAGCCGCGGGAATCGAGGCCAAGCTTGCCTGCCAGCCACTGGGGAGCGTTGGGGTCCGCGATGACGGAGTCGCCGAAGATCACCATGTTGCGCTCCTGGGCATGCGCCGCGGGGGCAGCCAGGCCGCCGAGGGCGGCCAGTGCGGCGGCACCGAGGGCTGCTACGGTGCGACGGATGCAAGAGATAGCCATAACATTCCTTACTGGTTTCTGGGCTTCCAATTCGACCACTATATCCGGACACTGTTGCAGGATCGTTACATGAGTAAGCCCGGCGTTGTGCCACCTACGTCCCATTAGTACCATTGACAACTCTAGTCGGCAATAATAACTACTTTCAACTACGAAATTGATCCACGGAAACGACTATAATGTGAATACCAATACGTTCTAAGGAATGTGATGACACCACTCAACCCCGTCCAACGCGCCGCGTTTACCGTCTCCTCCATAGCCAAGTTCTTCGCCGCCGCCAACCGCGCCGGCATCCTCGGCACGGAAGGCAACCCCCGCGCCCTGCCCACAGCAGGCGCCACCCTCGCCCGCTACCGCTTCACCACGGCCCGCGAAGTCGAGCACGGAATTAACACCGCGCCAGAGCGCAACGCGCTTATCGACGACAACGGGGTACTGACCTACTCCCAACTCGCCGCCCAGTCCAAAACACTCGCCCGCCGCCTCCTCAAAATCAAACAGGAGCGCGGCCTCGACCAACTACGCATCGGCGTCATGGCACGCAACGGACGCGGCATCATCTTGCCGATGACCGCCAAAGGCTACGCCGGCGCCTCCCTTTACCTGCTCAACGTCGGCTCGGCCCGCGAGCAGCTCGCCGGCACATTCAAAGAAACCGGCATCAACATCCTCGTCATCGACGACGAATTCGCCGAGCGCATCCCCGCAGACACCGAAAACATCAGCCTCATCTGGGCACACACCTCCCGCGACCACGGCGAGGACTTAAGCCTTGAACGCATCATCCTCGACGGCACCGACAACCTGCCCAAACTCCCACTTTTTCCAAAGCACGGCGACATCGTCTTGATGTCCTCCGGCACATCCGGAATTCCCAAGGGCGTGTTGCGTTCCGAACCGGTTTTGCCCCTAGTCGTCGGCGGCTACCTCAGCGCCGCACCCTGGCGAACCGGAATGAGCCTGCAGATCACAGCGTCAATGTTTCACACCTGGGGTTGGTCGGCCGTCAACCTGGCGTTTGCAACCCGAAGTACGGTAATCACGCAACGCATCTTCAACCCCGAAAACGTCTTCCGCCAGATCCAAGCCTTTCGGTGCGACGGCATGGTCTCCTCACCAATTTTTTTCAAGCAAATGCTCGACCTTGAAAACAACGAAAAGTGGGACACCTCCACGCTGCGCTTCATCGCCTCCGCAGGCAACGCCCTAACGCCCCTCCTTGTCGAGCGCACCATCGCACGCTTCGGCCCCATCTTGTCCAACTACTACGGCTCCACCGAACTCGCCCTGGCCGCCTGCGCGACAGCAGAGATGATCGCCAAAAAACCCACGGTCGCCGGCGTCACCCCACCCGGGACCGTGCTGAGGCTTTACGACGACAACGGCAACGAAGTTCCCCACGGCGAAGTTGGCCGCATCTTCCTCACCAACGAAACAGCCCTGAAAGGCTACTCCAACCCCACCAAACGCATCGAAAGCATCAACGGCTTGGTAGAAATCGGCGACCTCGGCTACTTCGACGAAGACGGCCACCTCAACGTCCTTTCCCGCAACGACGAAATGATCATCGTCGGCGGAGAAAACGTCCACCCCCAATCGGTCACTGAGGTGCTCGAGCGCATGCCCGGCATCTTTGAGCTGCACTCCGGCGGCGTCGACGATGAGGACACCTTCAAGCGCGTCGCCGTGTGGGTCGTGCGCAGCGATGACGACGCTGGCCGCGCCTTGACCGCCGACGCTGTGCGCAACTGGGTCCGCGACAACCTCGCCGACCACTCCGTCCCGCGCGACGTCAACTTCGTCGATTCCCTACCGCGCAACGCCACCGGTAAAGTTATGCCTCATCATCTGCCCGAGTCGACCCGCGAGGACTGACATGCACATCCCTGCCAAAGCATTGCGCCGCTTCATGTTTCTTTGGCCCCCCTTCCTCGGCGCGGGTATCCGCGTCGTCGAGTTCGCGGAGGACGGCTCCAGAGTTGTCGTCAAACACAAACTCAACAAACTCAATCAAAATATCGTCGGCACCGCCTTCGGCGGCACGATCATGGCCATGACAGACCCGTTTTTCATGCTCGCGTCAATGGCACGGCTGGGCGAAGGCTACCGCGTGTGGGACACCGCCGGCGAAGTGCGCTTTGTCAAACCTGGCCGCGGCACCATCACCGCCACCATGGAAATTTCCGACGAAACATATGAGCTCATCCGCGCTAAAACTGCCGACGGCTCCAAATATCTCCACTGGTTTGAAACCGATGTTGTAGACGAAGTAGGCGACGTGGTCGCCCACGTGCGCCGACAGGTTTACTACAGGCAAAAAACTAAGGCAAAATAAGCGCGTAGTCCATGGTGCCCGCCGAGGGTGCGCCGCCAGATCCAGCAAACGAGCCAAGCACGACGGCACCCGCCTAGGCGGGATTGTCCTTCGGGTGCAACCACCAAATCCACCGGTTTGCTCGTCGGGCGGGGCAGTCAGCAGCAGGTTCGCGCTCATAACCCATGAGGGCTGCAAGCTTTGCAAGCTAAGTGGCGGCAGCGCATAAAAACCTGCGCCGCATGCTGGGGATTCGGACGAAACCATGACACGTATCGGATACCTCGCAAAGACTCACGCGGTTTCCCGCTCAACGGAGAAATGATCCGGCACTGCTCTGGCGCGATCCTCATGGTTGAACTCGTCAATGGTGAAGAAAAAATGTGACCCGCTCGAACCAGTCATCCCCGGAAAGCAAAACCCCAGCTAAAACCGTGTTCTAGCTGGGGTTTTGGTGGAGCCACCTGCGAGAATCGAACTCGCGACCTTCTCATTACGAGTGAGATGCTCTACCGACTGAGCTAAGGTGGCCGGGCTGCGCAAAGGTTGCATAGTCCGCGAAATAGCTTAACGCACCGCCTCGAAAGTTGTGAAACCCGCAGGTTACTTCACGTTGCACGCCTTGCGGATTCGCCCCAGCATCCCATTGAACGCGATAGTCGGCATCACGTTGAGGCTTAAACTTTCCCGACATTTTGCTATCGCGTCTTGGCACGCCACCAATCCTTCCAGGCTCACACGCCCGGCGATTTCTGCACTCAACCCCTCAAAATCGGGGTGGGTGAGATCCACATGGGCGCCGCTTTTGATGACCATGGCGTCGCGGTAAACCCCGGCGAGATCCACCAGGGTCAGATCCAAAGAGTCGAGGGTGCGGCGGGTGCCCCGCTTGGATTGCTGGGCCTCCAGCTCCTTCATGCGCGCCTCGGTGCCGCGCAGCGCCTTCGCGGCACCCTTGCCCTTCGCGCCAGCGCCGAGGGACTGCGCCAACGCGGCGCGCTCACGCTCATCGGCCGCGGCGAAGGCGGAGACGGCCTCCTTCTTCGCTGCCGCGATCAGGGCGCTGACTGATTGGAAGGCCTGGTCGCCGTGAAAGACCAGTTCCGCAAGGTGGATGGCTCGGGCGCGGCGGGCTTGCACATCAGCGTTGCTCACCAAAAGACGGGCGCGTCCAATGTGGCGCAGGGAAGTCGCGGCGGCCAGTTGGGCGTCGTGGGTGGAGGCGTTTTCCTCCTCGGTGAGGATACGCACGATTTCATCCTTCGAAGGGGAAGGAATATAGAGGTGACGGCAGCGCGAGCGCAGCGTCTGGGAGAAGTCCTGCGGATCAGTCGAAGGGGCAGACAGGATAATAACGGTTTTCGCCGGGGGCTCCTCCAACGTTTTGAGAAAGGCGTCGGCAGCCTGGGCGTTGAGGCGGTCGGCGTCGTCGATGATGATGACGCGCCAAGGGGCGACCGTCGGCAAGCGAGCGGCGTCACGCACAATCGCACGCATCTCATCGACGACAATGACGCTTTGAGAGGGCACCACGTGGACAATGTCGGTATGCGCGTCAGCAAACGCGCTGAGGCAACCCTTACAGCGCCCGCAGCCAATGACGTTGGGGTCGGTACACACCAGCGCCGCCGCGAAAGCCACGGCCGCAGTGGAACGACCCGCGCCGGGCGGGCCGGTAAAAAGCCAGGAGTGGGTCATCGCACGGGGATCGCCCTGCCCCCGGGCGGCGGCAGCGGCAGCCATGATCGTCTCGCGCACCCGCGGGGTGTCGGCGAGCCTGTCACTCACGCTCCTGTTGTTCACATCAGACACCCTACTTGTTGCCCCGACGTGTCGGATACCGCATTAAAGTAAAGGGACATGGAGAGAATCTGGCGCGGCGTGCAATGGCTCTGGGGCACCTCCTGGCCTCTTTACGCCGCGCTCGTTCTCGGCACTAATGTCGTCGGTGCACTAGCCATCATGCTTTTTGTGCGCTTTCTCATTCCGGTGCCGGAAGTCAACAGCTTGTCACTGAAGGAACACGGCATGGGCTACGTCGGCGTCGCCTACCTGCTCTTAGCTGTCGTAGTCGGCGCAGTAGTCACATTCCTGCTGTTTAGGCCGGTCTTGGACTGGCAGCGAAACCCTGACGGTCACGACCCGAATATGGTGCGCAACTTGGTCATGCGCATCCCTGGGCTGCAAACGGTAGTCGTCATTGGGGTGTGGATGTTAGGCATCGCTATCGCGGGTATCACCGCCTCAAGGGTCAGCCCGCGTTTAACAGTTGTGGTGGTTGTTTCGACGGCCATGGCCTGCATCATTGTCAGCATCCTGACCTACGTGCAGGCCGCGCGCCTAGTTCGCCCCATCGCGGCGAGCGCCCTGGCGCGGCGTTTCGAGGACTCCACCCTTGAGCCTCCGATAGCCATTCGGCTGCTTGCCACATGGGTTGCCACCACGGGCGTACCCCTAATTGGGATTTTGTTGCTTTTTTGGGCGCAGCGCCATGACTTGTTTGCCAATCACCCCGGCGCGCTCATGCCAGCGGTGGCAGCCTTGGCGCTGACAGCGATCGTCACTGGCATCATTGGAACTGTCTTTAGCGTGATGAGCGTTGTCGACCCCATCAAGGAATTGCAAAAGGCCATCAACGATGTGCGCCGCGGCGAGTCCGACACGCAGGTCGATATTTACGACGGCTCCGAAATCGGTGTGCTGCAGGCCGGCTTTAACGAGATGATGCGTGGGCTGCGGGAGCGTCAGCGCGTCAACGACATCTTCGGCCGCTACGTCGGCATCGAGGTCGCCCAGAAAGCCTTGGAGGAAAAGCCGGAGCTTGGCGGGGAGGACCGGAAGGTGGCGGTCGTTTTCGTCGACGTCATCGGCTCCACCACGTTCGCTGTCGATCACACCCCGGAGGAAGTCGTCGCTGCGCTCAACGATTTCTTCGAAGTTGTTGTCGAGGTCGTGCACCGCAACAAAGGCGTGATTAACAAGTTCGAGGGCGATGCCGCGCTCGCTGTCTTCGGCGCGCCCGTCGCGCTTCACGACGCCACCTCCCACGCCCTCCAGGCCGCCCGCGAATTGCGCGAGGAAATGCGTGGGCTTAAGTTGCAGGCCGGTATTGGAGTGGCAACAGGAACTGTTGTCGCCGGCCACATCGGCGGCTCCGACCGCTTCGAGTACACCGTCATCGGCGACGCCGTCAACGCTGCGGCGCGACTGACCGAACTGGCTAAGGACACCCCGGGCCGAGTGCTCACCAACGCCAACACGCTCAACTCCGCCAACGAGGTCGAACAGCAGCGCTGGACGTTGATGAAGTCGATCGAGCTGCGCGGGCGCGGCCAGATGACCCAGCTCGCCCGGCCAGTGCGGGCCACGCTGGCGGACCGGTACTAGAGCCCGCGGAACTTCACATTTATGGGTGGGGTGAAAAAGGGCCGCTGAGCTGTAGGTTGCGCGTGTGCCCCAGGGCGCTCGACGAGCCCTTCTCCGAAAGGCCCATCCACGCAGTTCAGGGCCGATAAAAGACAACGCCGCGCGCCGTTTCGCACTGTTTATTTCGGAGCAACACGCCACCGAAAACGCCGCACAGCGTTGCTCCGGTTGGTTCTTTGCCCAGACTGCTGCGAAGTAGGCCAAAGGGGGCACCCCCTTTAGCCGCCGAGGGTGAGGCTTTCGCCCTTGGCAGGTGAACACGTCCTGCGAGTCAGTCTTAGGCTTTAAGCGAGGTCACCTTCGAGCTCAATGCTTTGCTTAGCGGTGCCAATAGTTCACAGGTCGTGGATTGTTTTATTTGCAGCTCACCACGTTCGATCTGCATCTCCACGTCGGAGACTTCGCCACCAGATTGATCGTCACGGCCTGCCCAAGCCTTGCGCCATGAGCAGGTGGCCGACGCTGCCGGTGGCGGCGACGAGGGCGTCGAGAAGCGGGCGGCGACGACCCAGATTGGCAACAAGCCTCAAGCCCTCCGCCGCGCAGACAAGGTTGGCTCCGTGGCTGATGCCCTCGCGCGCTGGCACGCCGGTGCGCAGCCCCGGGTCGTTGGCCAGCGCCGCGGTGACCACGTGCGCCGTCGCGCCGGCGATGACAGCCGGGGCGAGCACGGTGCCACGAGCGTAAATGCAGCCGCCCGCCACTGCGGCTACCCCAGCGAGCGCGACCGGCCACGCTGGCTGCGCCCCAAGCGCCCGCAGGCGCCGCGCGTACGCGACCTGAGCCGCCACCACCGCACCGACCCCCAGCGCCGAAGGCGCACGGCTAACGCGGGACTGCTCGAAGGACGCCACCGCGGCAGCCGGATTCCAGGGGGCGGCGAGTAGACGTGCCGCCGGCTCAGCGGCAATGCGCAAACGTCCGCTCAGCGACAACCCCGCCGGCACCACCCACGCGGGGCAAGAACTCACGGCGAGAGTGAGCGCCTCTGAGCCGCGCAGGGTGCGCCGGATCACTTCTTCCTCGCGCGCACCACACGCTTAGTGGTTTTCGCCGGACGTTTGGCCGTCCTTTTCGCGGCCTTCTTCGTGGCCTTCTTCGTGGCCTTCTTCGCAGGCGCGTTTCCTTCCTCGGCCTCACGGGCGCGGCGGGCGGAAAGCAGCTCGTTGGCACGAGAATCTGTCATCGTCTCCGGGGTATCGCCGCGCTGCAGCGACGCATTAGTCACCCCGTCTGTGACATAAGGGCCAAAGCGTCCCTCCTTGATACTCATCGGCTTGCCGGAAACGTCGTTATCCCCAAGCATCTTCAACGGCGGCTTCGCAGCGGCGCGGCCCCGACGCTTCGGCTCCGCGTAAACGCGACGCGCCTCATCCAACGTGATGCCGAAGATCTGCTCCTCACTCGACAACGAACGCGAGTCGTTGCCCTTCTTCAGGTACGGGCCGTAGCGACCATTTTGGGCGGTGATCATCTCACCGTCGGCCGGGTCCTCACCCACCTCACGGGGCAAGGAAAGAAGCTTCAGCGCTTCCTCCAAGGTGACAGAGGAAGGCTCCATCGAGGAAAACAGGGAAGCAGTCGCCGGTTTAAGCTGCTCGTCAACCAGCTCGTTCATCCGCTTTTCCTTCTGGGTTGCCGCTGTCTTGGTGTCCCAATTCTTCTTACGCTTGCCCTCCTCAGCGCGCTGCTTGTCCTCCGCAGCCCGCTCCTCGGCGATAACCTCCTCCGCCTTCTTCTCAGCACGGAGCCGTTCATCCTCGCGCACCAACTCAGTCACATACGGGCCGAAACGGCCCTCCCTTGCCACCACGGTTCGACCGTTGGCTGGGTTCTCACCAAGCTCACGGCCGCTGCGCGGGGTGGCAAAAAGCTTCTCCGCCATCTCCAGAGTGATTTCGTCCGGGGTGGCAGACTCCGGCAGGTTCGCGCGCTGGTAATCCGGCTCACCTTCTGCTGTCGCACCGACGACCCTCTCAATGTAAGGGCCGTAGCGACCCACCCGCACGTAGACGGGGCGCCCCTCGGAGTCGTCGAAAAGCTGCAAAGAGTTCGCTGCACGCGCGTCAATGTTTTCGAGATTGCTATCAATGATGTGCTTCAAGCCGCCGCGACGCGCCACCGCCTCAGCCATATTGTCGTCTGCATCGGCGTCCCCGAAGTAAAAGCCCGTGAGCCACTCGGTGCGGTTCTCATTGCCGTGGGCGATCTCGTCTAGCTCGTCTTCCATCGAGGATGTGAAATCGTAGTCGACGAGCGCATCGAAATTGTCCTCCAGCAAACCGACCACGGAAAAAGCCACCCAGGAAGGCACCAAGGCGTTGCCGCGGGCGAAGACGTAGCCGCGGTCCTGAATCGTTTTGATGATCGAGGCGTAAGTCGACGGGCGTCCGATGCCCAACTCCTCCATCTTCTTAACCAGGCTCGCCTCGTTGTAGCGCGCCGGCGGGTTCGTAGCATGGCCGTCCGCCGTAACCTTCTTCGTGTCCAGCCGGTCGCCCTCACGCAGACGCGGCAAACGAGTCTCAGAGTCCGTGGCATCCGAATAGGCCCGCATCCAGCCAGGAAAAACCACCGTGCGGCCCGTGGCGACAAACTCGACGCTCTCACCAGTTTTCGCCTCACCAGCGACCGTCAACTTCATCGACGTGCCGCGCAAGTCGTTCATCTGGGAGGCGACGGTTCGCTGCCAAATAAGCTCGTAGAGCTTGAACTCCTCCGCGTCCAAAGAGTTCGCCAACTCGCCGGGGGTGGCGAAACGCTCACCGGCAGGGCGGATCGCCTCGTGGGCCTCCTGGGAGTTTTTCACCTTCCGGTCGTAAGTGCGCGGCGCAGAGCTTACGTAATCAGAGCCATAAAGCTCCACGGCGGCCGAGCGAGCAGCGTCGAGGCCCTGCTTGGACAGGGACGTCGAGTCGGTACGCATGTAAGTAATGTGGCCGTTTTCATACAGGCGCTGCGCGATACGCATCGTTCGAGCCGAGGTGAAGTGCAACTTGCGCCCCGCCTCCTGTTGCAGCGTGGAAGTCATAAACGGCGGGTAAGGGCGGCGCGAGTAAGGCTTCTCCTCAACGCTGGCCACCCGCATCATGGTTTTTTCCAGGCCCTCGGCCAGCTTGTCGGCGGCGTCGCGGTCCAACACGCGGACATTTTTGGTATTTAGCTGCCCGCGGTCATCGAAATCACGGCCTTGGGCGACTCGCTCACCGTCAACACCAGCCAGCTTCGCGTCGAACTGCTCCCCTTCTTCCTGCGGGGCCAACGACGCCGTCAGATCCCAATACTGTGCGGAAATAAACGCCATGCGCTCGCGCTCACGCTCGACGATCACGCGGGTGGCCACAGACTGCACCCGTCCCGCGGAAAGCCGCGGCATGACCTTCTTCCACAGCACCGGCGAAACCTCGTAGCCGTAAAGGCGGTCAAGGATACGGCGAGTCTCCTGTGCGTCAACGAGATCCATGTCGAGCTCGCGGGTGTTCTCCGCCGCCTCACGGATCGCGGACTCGGTGATCTCGTTGAACACCATACGTTCCACGGGAACCTTCGGCTTGAGCGTTTCTAACAGGTGCCAGGCGATGGCTTCGCCTTCGCGGTCCGGGTCTGTCGCCAACAGCAGCTTGTCGGACTTCTTCAGCTTCGTCTTTAAGTCCGAAACCTTCTTCTTCTTGTCCGGGCTGACCACGTAAATCGGCGTAAAGCCGTCCTCCGGGTTGACCCCAAGTTTCGCCCACGGTTCCTTCTTGTACTTGGCAGGAATATCCGCGGCACGCCCCGGCAGATCGCGGATATGGCCGACGGAGGCCTCGACGATGAAATCGTTGCCCAAGTACTTCTGGATCTTCTTGGCCTTCGTCGCCGACTCAACGATGACTAAGGTCTTGCCTTTTTCTGTCACGCTGGGTGACACCTTCCTTCTCAAGTCCGATCTGCGCCTTATATTAAAGACGCATCCGTGACGCAAGAATGTGTCGCGGTTGGTCGCGCAGAAAGTAAAACTCCTCCTTTTCTATCAGACAACTATCACGCAGCGCCGTGCTAGGGAAAATATGATCGAGTTTTCTGCACCTAATTACACCCGTTTCATCCCCATGAAAAACCACCAACCCAGGAGC